>JAUWMK010000010.1 GCA_030613185.1 Promethearchaeum sp. | reverse complement strand
AAAGACTGAAGAGTGGTGTAAAAAAGCAAAAGACTACGATTTGTGTCGAAGCTATGGGGTTTGCAATTTTTTGATCTTATCATGGATCGGAATTACCCTTAAAAAATGAGAAAAAATTTTTAATTTTTCATGACTTAGCCTTCCTAGAAAAAAAATTTGTGATATAAATGTCAAACTTAACCGGTAAACCCTTTTTAGTTTTAAGACAAGGCACAGAACGCATGAAAGGAAAAAATGCCTTATCTATAAATATAGACGCAATTAAAACTGTTGCAGAATCAATCCGCACTACATTAGGTCCTAAAGGCTTAAATAAAATGATTGTGGATTCAATGAATGAAGTTACTGTCACTGGTGATGGAGCAAAAATTTTGGAAGAATTAAGTGTTGAAAATCCTGCAGCTAAAATGGTTGTAAATCTTTCTAAAACGATACATAAAAAAGTTGGCGATGGAGCAAGCTCGACAGTAATTTTCTTAGGAGAATTAATGAAAAGAACATACGAAATGATATCAGTTGATATTTCTCCAACATTAATTTATGAAGGATATATTCACGCTCTTAAAAAAACTAAAAGACTTTTAAATTTCTTGTCCATGAAAATTGATAAAAATGATAAAGAAATCCTTACAAATATTGCAAAAACAACTTTGAATACTAAAAATCTCTTCAGTGCAACCTCCTATTTTGCTAGTATGGTAGTTGAATGTATTTCAAATATTACAGAAATGCGAGGAAATAATCCTTATGTAGATTTAGATAATATACAATTAATAAAAAAGGAAGGAGAAGGTTTATCAAATTCTCAATTGATAATGGGCATAATCATAGATAAAGAGGTTGTAAGTTCAATTATGCCTAAATATATAAAAAATGCAAAAATCGCTTTAATTGATGGTGCTTTAGAGATTATCAAAACTGATTTTTCTTCAGAAATCCAAATATCAAATCCTGAAGAAATCAGTGGATTTTTACAACAAGAAAAAAATATGATAAAAGAACTTGTTGATGTTTTAATCTCTACTGGAGTTAATGTAGTATTTTGTCAAAAAGGAATTGACGAAATGGCACAACATTATTTGGCTAAGTCAAATATAATGGCAGTTCGCCGTGTTAAGCATTCCGATATGATTAAATTATCACGAGCTACTGGCGCAAAAATAATTACCCGAATTAAAAGCATTCAAAGCAATGATTTGGGAAATGCAAAATTGGTTTCAGAACAAAAAATTGGTAAAGATAATATGATTTTTGTTGAAAAATGTGAAGATCCTAAATCATTAACAATTCTGATAAGAGGAGGGACAGAACTTATTGTAGATGATGCTGAACGAGCATTAAAAAATGGTTTGGGTGTAATAAAATCTGTAATTGAAAATCCTAAAATCGTAGGTGGTGCAGGTTCCATTGAAATTGAATTGCGAAGGCATCTACATTCATTTGCTCAAAAAATGGGTGGAAAAGAACAAATTGCTATTGAACATTTTGCAGATGCTCTTGAAATTATTCCTAAAACAATAATTGAAAACTCTGGAAAAGATTCTCTCGATTATATAACGAATTTAAGAGCACAAATTGATTACTCAAAAAAATTTTATAATGGGTTTGATTCAATTTCAGGTGAAATTGTCAATACTCATGAATTTGGTATCATGGAATCAACTTCCGTAAAAACTGAAATTTTCTCTTTAGCAACTGAAATGGCCATAAGTTTCATTAGAATTGATGATTATATTCGCTCGTCAATTAAGAAATAATTAGTTTATTCTTTTTTTAAAAAATCTTTATTAATCTCCCAAAAAGACTTTCCCCAAGAGAATTTTGAAAGTAGTTTTATAGCTTCGTCCTCAAAACCTGTTAAAAATAATGCTGCTGCGAGAGCTTCTGCTGAACTTAATTTATCCCATTTTCCATAATTTACCGAATTTGCAGCTAATAAATGGGGCAATTTTCTTCCCATTTTAAATTTCCGATTAAATACTAAGTCGATCTGAGCCCAAGAACAATCGATGACAATAATTCCCGACTTTTTTATATTATTTCCATCCTTAATATTTATTAAATTATTACTAAAAGGATCCAAAATAATTGCATTTTTGGGAAAATTTGATAATTTTTTTCCTAATTTGACCATATTGAATTTGCTTAATTTAATAATTGTATTTTTTTTTGGATCATCTTGATTTAAATGTAAAGCATATAATCTCGGATCATTAGTCTTGTTGTTCATATCAAAAAACTGTTTAAGAATTTTTATATTTATTGTAGAATTTAAATATTTATCTTTATCAGTCGATTTTCACTTATTTTTGATTGCGGGGATAATCAAGTCTGGTCCACGAATTTCAATAGAAATCTTATATCTACTATTGTAAGTGGAATGCTGGACTTAGGATCCAGTGCGTAGAGCCGCGAGGGTTCAAATCCCTCTCCCCGCATTTATATCTCTTCATAAAATCTTTCAATCATATTTCTACATATTTCAGAAATTTGAAATAAGAATTGATTTTTTAGACAAAATATTAATTATGAAGATATGCGAAATATAAATTAAGTCTAATTCTATATAATAATTATCGATTATATGCGGGAAAAATATGAGCGTCCGAGAAACATTAGTTAAACATCTATCAACAATTTTAAGATCATCTAAAGCTACTATAATGGCATTATTATCAGATGAAAATGGGCTTTCAATAGCAAAAACAGGTCGAAATACTGATTTAAACCTAGATAGTAATGCAATCACAAGTGTATCATCTGCTGCTTTTTCTTCAAGTGAAGAGAATTGGGGTGATCTAGGAATTCAAAGGCAAATAATTGCATTTTCATTTTTTGAGAAAATATGCCTTATAACCGTGCGAATACAACAAACTCTTCTGACAATTGTTCACGATTACCACCAAGAATGGCCACTTAATGCAGATAATATTGGATCCAGCATATTTCATCTGAGAAAAGAAATTGAGAACTTCTTTGGTTCGGGAAAGGTAAATAGTGTTGAAATTGAATCATTTAGTAATAATGTCCGTAGTGCAATATACCTTTGTGGAATGGGCTCTGAAATACCCTTAACTTCTTATAACCCTAAATCTCCTGAACAAATAGAATTAATTGAAAGTATTAGTAAAATATTGGATTCTGTTCAAACACCAGTATTTTTAAATTATGGATTAGTTAATTCTTCTGGATTAAATATTGATGCTAGATCAATTGAACCAGATAGATTTTTAATCCCCGTTGATGCTTTTAGTGCGAATGCTAATGTTGGATTTCAGAAGATGATTGAAGAAGCAGATTCCTTAAAACTTGGTGGTTTAGTATCATATTTATGCGTTTCTGGAAATGATCCTGATAATTTTTATGGAATTCTATGCAACCCAAGTGGAAAAATGGCTTTTACAGATAAAGAAACAGGAAGTTATATTAGTCAACCTATTACATTTGTATCATTATTTCCATTAACATATGGTGCCATTCCAGTTTTATGTGAAGCAAGGAACATTGTCCATTCGATCATTAGTATAATTGGAAAAGATGAAATAACTGAAAGATTTATCAATAGTGTAAATGCTATTGAAAAAACTAAGTACCAATAATTTTTGCATTTATTATTTTTTGATTTTTTATATAATTTCGACTAAATGAATTTTTATTTAGGTAGATTACCTCATTAAATTTACCCGCAAATGTTCAATGATAGATAAATTTATTCATTCTAACATAGTTGGGTAAAAAATATTGAAAGAATTATTAAAACACTAAGCTTTTGCCAGAATTCGAACTCAAGTTTTAATAGTGCCTCTGTCGGGATTCGAACCCGAGTCAGCGGGGGACCTTAAAATGAAGAGATTTCAATAATTTGAAGGCCCGCGATGCTTGTCCACTACACTACAGAGGCAAATAAGTATTATATTCTATGCAAATATTTCATAATTTTAAAATTTTTGGGAAATAGAGAAAAACAGATTACCAGTATTTAAAACAAATTCCTTAAGCAATTTTTGAAGATTTATGAGAGATCTCATCCTAAAATTAAAAAATCAAATGCTAAACCTTTAAAAAAATTTAAAATATATGTTTACTTTTATATCACAATACATTTTTTTTACCAAATCTTATTGAGCAGGCATAGCTTAGTTGGTAGAGCGGTCGGCTGTTAACCGGCAGGTCGCAGGTTCGATCCCTGTTGCCTGCGCTATTTTTTTTTTTCTTATATATATATTGATTTATCAACTTCGGCAATTTCTATATAAGGTTGAGTACTTTCTAAATCTTTTTCAAGTTCTTTTCGCTTTGTTTCGAGATCTTGTGTAATTTCATCAATTTTATTTGAGCTAAAGTTATTTTTTATAGGAAGTCTGAAAAAGCGACCAACTAATTCGAGTAATTGAATTGAAGCTTGTAAATCTGTCATATTATCATTCATAATTGCAGAATTATCTGTTTCAGCCAATAAAACAATTCCTTCAATTCCAAACCGGGCTTTTGCAAGTGTTGGAATTAATCCATTTGAGCCTATAATAACACCCTTTTTCACTAGTTTTGTTTCACCTGTTTCAATGAATTGGTTTATGAATTTAGTTTCTGTTGAAGTGACATAAATATCGATATTCTTTGATTTGTTTTTTTTTATTGGATAAGCTCCTAATGCTAAAATTTTTCCTACTCCTAACTTTTGGATTATAGTTGCAATGTAATCAGAGATTTCATAGATTCCTCTGGGAGACATTGCTTGGGCGTCAGCAGTGATTAGTAGTAAATCTTGGATTTGTTTTGGATCTTTATGGAATAAAATTTCTGCCTTAGGAGTAGATAGAATACTTTCATCGACTATGGCGCCTGCTGGATAATCATTGAATATTATTTCGCAATATTTTTTAGCTTGAAAAATACCTATAAGTTGATCTACAGCAAATTTTCCGATATCTGCAATTCCAGGCATACCTATAATGCATAATGGATTATGGAGAGTTGATGGTTCTAATTTTTCAAATTGAATTAATCTAAAATTTGACATATGATTCACGGTTTTTTTTTTATTTTTTATTATTAGTAATTGAAGAGATAGTATTATGAAAAACTATGAGAAAAATCTTTAATGAATTCTCTTGCCATTAGCAAGATATGAAAAAAATATCACGATATTACATTCAATAGAAGGATTTATAATTTAATATAATCATATTAAAAAATCATCTCATTTTAAAGATCATGAAAGATGTTAAGTAAGAATTCTTATATTCAGTTTGATAATCCATTTATTTCCCTTTTATCAACCGGTTTAGATAGCCCAATTGCTACATATTTAATAATGAAAAAAAAAATGGATTGCTTCTCCTTATCTTTCTTAAATGGAGGGGAAAAAATAGAAGAAAATAGGAATAAAATAATCCAAGTTGGTAAAAGACTTGTAAAATTAACACAACGCCAGTTAAGAATGCATTTTGTCGATTATGATAGGATAGCAGAACAAATTCAAACGAAGTGCAATCCAAAATTAACATGTGTAATATGTAAACGTACAATGATTTTAGTGGCAAAAGAGCTTGCAAAATTTTATAATGCAAAATCAATAGTAAATGGGGATATTTTAGGTGAGCAAGCTTCACAAACATTAGATAATTTATATGTTGTTAATCAAGTTAACCGGGAAATACCAATTATACGTCCATTGATTGGATTTGATAAACTAGATATAATAAAAATAAGTCAGGAATTAGGTTTTTATGAATTAAGTTTAATTAACGGTCCAGCATGTGGATTTAATCCAAAATTTCCTGAAACAAGAGCAAAAATCAAGGAAGTAATTCAATCTGAAGAAAATTTAAACCGAGATTCTTTAATGAAAGAAATTTTCGATTTAATCAACTATATTGATTTTTTTCCTGATAAATCATAAGATATGATATTTTTTTATCTTTCATCAAATCCATTTTCGCCAATTAAAGGAACAAAAATAACTTTACATACTTTTTTTTTTAAATATTTTTCCTCAATTCTATGAATTACTATTAGATCTTGATCCCAATGCCGTTTTCCAACAGGAATACATAAAATTCCATCCTTACGGCTTAGTTGCACTAATAAATTCTTTGGAATTTTTGGACTTGCAGCAGTAACTAAAATTTTATCAAATGGGGCTTTAGATTTTAACCCTTTTGTCCCATCATCAATTATAACTTCAACATTAGAATAGGATAATTCCTTCAATTTTTTCTCAGCTTTTAAAGCTAAATCAGGGATCCTTTCCATTGTGTAAACTTTTCCTTCTTTTCCAGTCAACTCCGCCAATATTGCTGCATGATACCCAGATCCTGTTCCAATTTCCAATATTTTATCTTTAGGTTTAATTTCGAGATATTCACACATCATTGCATTCATATGAGGTGCAGAAATTGTCTGACCTTCCCCTATTTGTTGAGGTGTATCTATATAAGCTTTATTTATATTAAGTTCTGGCAAAAAAAGATGACGGGGAACGTTTAACATAGCATTATATACATTTTCAGAAATAATAATTTTTCTTGCTTTCAAATTATTGATTAAATTTAATCTTTCCTGGTTAATTTTATTATTTTTCAATGTAATCTCCTCATGTAGTTGATTATTTTAAAAAAAATCTGAAATTTTTCTATTTTTTAGGAATTGAATAACTTGTTCATATGAAGGCATCCCTGTTCGCGCACCCATTTTTTGAATTTTTATAGCAGCCGCAGCATTTGCAAATAATGTAGCCCTTTCTATATTAAACTTCTTTAAAACGTATGAATAGCATAAAGCTGCACAAAAAGTATCCCCTGCTCCGGTAGTATCAACTGGTTTTACTTTTATAGCAGGAATTATTACGTTAATATTTTTAGTAACAATCAAAGCACCTTGCTCTCCTAAAGTTATTATAATAGTTTTAACTCCTAAATCTAAAAATTTCTTTGCTGCTTCTTCTGGATTTTTTGTATTAGTCAACTGTAAAGCTCCCGCTTTATTTGGTATTAGCAAATCTACTCTTTGTAAAATAGGTTTTAATTTAGATAATCCTCGAAGTGCAATTTGTTTTTCTAAATCTAAGGAAATGAAAACCTTATTCCTTTGAGCCAATTCAAATGCTTTAATAGTTAAATCATGGTATATTGCAGATGTATGCAATAATTTAATATTTTCAAATACTTTTTCATCAAGATCAGAAATATTTGGAATAGTAGAGTGCATGTAAGGGCTTTGAATAATGACTTTTTCACCCGTATTTTTTACAACAAATATAAAATTAACTGGTGTTGCTTTTTCTTTTTTTGTAAATAAATATGAACAATCAACATTCTCATTTTTGAAATCATTTTTCAAAAAATTCCCATAAGAATCATTTCCAATGGCTCCAAAAAAACCAGTTTTTGCTCCAAGTCTTGAAGCTGCAACAGTAAAATTCGCAGTTACTCCTCCACTAAACATATGCTGGCTCAAAGAATCAATTTTCTCATCAGGTTCAGGAAAACGATCAATTAATGATACCCAATCGACAACAACCTCGCCTAAACCTAAAATCTCATTTCCCATAATGAAAAATAAATTTGAAGGTTTAAAAATCATTATGCAATTTTGAGGAAAAAATTTTTCAAATATCATCAAGTATATCAATGACATTCTGGGCTTCGAGCTCAGAATTAACTTCTTTAAAACTTCTTATGTTTATTTCATAACTATCTGAAAAATCTGAATATTTTGCTTTTCCACTGAATATATACTCTCTCCCAATCAGTCCAAGGTTCTTTTCCTTAAGAAATTCATCTAATCTTCCATCTTCTTCCAAACTTTTAATATTGTCTGTAGATTCATTCAAAAGTAATTCTGCTTTTTCACCCATGAAAGTACCACGAATGGTACTGCTTTCATCATCTAAAATCAAATTTAGAATCATTCTGTTAACTTGTTCTCCAGGGTTATCACATTTACAATTATCTATTTTTCTATTACATTTTGAACATGCAGTATACAATGAAATTTTTTTTATGTCTTGAATTATAGAACCCTTAAATTCATAAAATTCATCTTGATTTATCTCTTCTATTTTTTTCCTTTCACTTGTGCTCGCTTGTTGAGTCTTTCTTAATGGTTTTAAAGTTTTATCTGTTTTTATTATTTTACTTGACATTTCGATATAACCTTTTGATGTTAGGGATGCTTCCATTTCATTAGAGTAAGAGTTTTTTTTAGCATTCACCCTTTTTATTTGGATTGAATCATCTACTTTTAAATCTGGGTTAACCTTATCTCCCCAAATCACAACGCGAATTGCTCCAGTTTCATCAGCTAATATCATTTTTTGAAGTTCTTTTGTTTCTCCACTTTTTAATTCAATTGATTTTATATCATCAATTTCTTGGATTTTTCCTTCAATGTTTCCAAAACCACCTTTTTCAAAAAGATCTTGTATTTTCATTAAGGAAATTTCAAGCTGTGATTCATTTTCTATGATAGAAATTTCGGTACTTGATGTAGCTGTTAGATCTATATTAGTTTTATCTTTATAATTTGCCTTAGGTGAAAGTTTGGTAATTCTCACTTTTTGATCTTCTTTAATATCTTTGACCTTTTCGCAGTGATCCCCCCAAAATGTTAAGTATACTAATCCCGTTGAATCTGTGATTTGAATAGAAGCACGTTTACCATCTGTTCCATTTTGGCGAGTGAATTTTTTAATTGGATAAAATGAAGTAATAATTCCTTCAATTGAAAAAGAAGGAATTTTTAAAGATAACTGATTTATTGGGGTTATTCTAGCTGAATTTTGATTTATTTTAGGGATAAGAGTCCTATCTATTTCATCTGGTTGTATTTGTATCCTACTTTTTGAACCAATATGTACTTCAAGACCACCATCACGGTTGGGTTTTACAAAACCATTGACGATTCTAACAATTTCATTTAATTTAAAATTATTATCATTAGAAATTTGAGTATTAAAATCTCCCCATGCAATGCATCGAATCATTCCGCTAGTATCTTCTAAAATAAATGGCAATAGTGATCCTTTACTCCCGTCTTTTTTATTAAATGTTCTACTATCACTAATTTCAATGATTCTACCAACTACTGAAGCATTTATTCGAGGTTTAAGACTATTTATTAATTGATCTGTATCCATCTTGGCTGATTCTTGATGTGATTTAACATCAATACCTAACTCTTTAGCAACAATTACAATCGCGCCTTCCTCATCAATCAATCCACTGAAATCTTCTATCTGTTTATCGATAAGATTTTTAATTTCCTCACGAGTTAATTTCTTTATTTCCATTATTTTTTTAATTGTATCTTCTATTCCCATATTTTTCACTAAAAAATATTCATCTATCAATTAAAAATTATTTATTAAAATTCTTTTTAAAGTCCTATTGGTCAAAAATTTTTTAAGGGGAATTTTTTTTAGGTGAATCACACCAATATTTATTAGAGTAAATTTAGAAAGTTGATTTTAATGGCTAAGAAAACTAAAAAACTGGGAATGATTAACTTAAAACCATTGGTTCTTAAAGGGCCAAAATATTTGGTTCAAGGCATTTCATCTTCAATTGCAGGCATACAAACTACTAAAGTAATTCAGACTTACATAATGGAAAATAATAATTTAAAGATAATGATAGCAAAAGATGGAAGAGTTATTTTCTCAGGTGTAGTTAAATGGATTGGAAATAGGGAAGATAACAGTCCTGGAACTGTAATGTGTATCGCTTCTTCTGAAAGAGGGGGGAAAGATTTACGTCTTATCACTCCGTCTGAAGATACTGTCCAAGATATTGGTTTGGATTTGGAAAAATCTTTAATCAAAGTGAATAGCAAAGAATCAGTTAAATGTAGTGTTTGTGGAAAAGGAATACAAATTTTTGATGAAATCTTAGCTTGTCCTTTGTGTGGTTCAAAAGCTCATTCTGATCATCTATCAGAATGGATAAAAATGCGCCACAGTTGCCCGATTTGTAAGAAAAATCTCGAATTAGATAATATGGGAAATGTTGTTTCAAAATAATGAAGTTTCATTTAACCAAATTTAGACCTTTTTTTAATTCACAAAAATAGCATATATCTCTATTTAATCCACATGGCATTTGACATATTTTGCAAATTCCATTCTTTTTTATTTTTTGATTTATTTCCTTTTTTAAGTAATTCACTGGAATCTGTTCTATAATTTTTTCATTCATTTTAAGTAAATTATATTTTATTTCTGGGCTTTGGTTCTCTAAAATATTTATGAAATCTTGAATTTTTTTCCGTAAAATATAATATTTTTCTACATAAGGACAGGGCGTAATTTGTATTGGAATTTCTTTATAATAACAATACAATGTTATTTCTGTCTCTGGGATAGACATTAATGGTTTTATCCGTTGCACAATCTCCTTTTTATCACTCTTAATATTACCATTGGGAGGATGAAGCAAAATTTGTTTTAGATCATTTCGTACAATGTTTTGCATAAATGTTTCAATTTGATCATCTAAATTATGACCAATTGCAAGACAATCTGCTCCCAATTCATAAGATTTGTCATTCAATAATCTTCTACGTACAGTACCACAAATTGTACAAGCATTTACATTTAATTCTTCAAGACTAGGAATTATTTCATCTATAGTTTTTCCAAAATCAGTCTTAATTTTTACTATATGGAGAGGGGTTTCCCATTCTTTACACATTCTCTCAGCAATTTCAATGCTTTCTGCACGATATCCCTCTATTCCTTCATCAATTAGGATAGCTTCCACAACTGGTGAATCTGAATATCTTTTCTGAAGTTCAAGTACGTTGAACAATAAAACTAATGAATCTTTTCCCCCAGAAAGTCCAACAACAACTTTATCTTTTGGAGAAAACATTTTATATTTTCTTATTGTTTTTCGGATCTTTTTTTCAACTGTTTTTATAAAATGAGTTTTACAAACAAATTCATTTGATATTTTTCTATGATAAACAGCCTCATTTGAACAATAATTACATTTCATTTTTTATCCCATTCTTACAACCAAAAAAGTGAATTTCCGAATTTTATATAAGAGATGATGAAACTCGCAATAAGCATAACTCCCATGACTGAAGAAATTAATTTATATATCCGTTTTTTTGGAATTTCTTTTAAATCATGTTCATATTCGACTTCCACTTCAATGATTCTTTTCTTTTCGATTTTTGTATCATCATTTATCTCAACTGTATCAATAAAGCCGTCATTAGAAGTATCATGAGTTTTATATAATAATTCTCGACCAATAAATTCCATTTCATCCCTTTTTTCTATTTCTCCATTAGTTATAGATTCATTTTCGTTATTTAATGTGTTTTCCATAGAAATTATTTCTCTTACTCTGATTATCTCACTAATACTGTGAGTAAATAGATGTTGTTTTGAATCATCGGGATCATACTCATAACGGATTCTTTTTCTTGCTTTTTTATCAACTAGTTTTGTCCCAATCGCTAACTGAATTATTTCTTTTATCATTCTTCCTCCATCAAAGATAGATATCGGTAATAGATTAAATAAAGCTAAACTAAATGAAATCATAAATGTAAAGGTAAAAAATAAATTAATTTCATTAGGAAATAATCCTCCAATCAATCTTCCGAGCCAATTTGAAGGTACCCAATAAGGGCGTGTCTGTATCCCTATAAAAACAGGTGTTATTGGTTTTTCTGAAGTAATGAGGATATAATTGTTTTCATTTTCATCAGTAAAAATTAGAGTATCACCTGGTTTAGGTGAAAAGTTTGTAGTAATAAATTCTTTGAATGATTGATTGGTTAGTAATATTTGAGTTCCATTAATTTTAGTTATAATTGTATTTTCTGGGATTCTTCCCTCATTTATTCCAGATTCAATATCATTTTTAAAAACTTTTG
Organism: Promethearchaeum sp.; assembly: GCA_030613185.1. GTDB lineage: Archaea > Asgardarchaeota > Lokiarchaeia > Sigyniarchaeales > Promethearchaeaceae > Promethearchaeum. The sequence goes on along the minus strand of JAUWMK010000010.1, from coordinate 16,216 downwards.
AAATATTTATTGAATAATCGGAATTTTTTTCTATATTCAACCCTAGATAGATTTCATTAAGAAGATGAGCTCCAGGAATATTTGAATAAAAATCTACAAATATTTCAAATGATTCTCCCTTATCTGAAGTAATATTTAGTTTATAACTTGGTTTATTTCGGGTTAAAAAAACTTCAAATGTTTGATTATTCTGGTAATTTATTAAAGTTTCATTTATTTCTACAATAATTTTACCCTCAAGATCTAAATCGTAATTATTTCCTGCACTTAACCAAGAATAAACATTTGTAATATTGAAAGCAGTGTTGTTTATTTGAACCCAATCAAAACCAACAAAAGAATTAAACCCCAAAGTAACATCTCTAATATATTCTTCTCCAGTTGTTCTATTAATACAAGAAAATTCTAATTGATCCCCTATAGAGCACTTTAAACTTGATTTATTCGTCAAAATATCATTCAAATTTGCGTTATTATTGATATCTACTAGTGTATTATTAATTTTATAGACAATATCTCCATCCTCTAAATTATATTCATTAAATCCTCCTTCATTATTTGAAAGAACGTAGCTAATTTGAAATCCTTCAGTATAATAACCAACTTTCATGATTGTAGGAAATCCAAGAAGGAGAAGAAAAAATATTGCAGCAAGAATTATATTCGACCAAATACCTGCTGAAGCAACCCTTAATCTTGTCTTGCTTGAATAGTTCTTAGAATTTAATTGAAATTCATCAACTTCAACAAAAGCTCCAAATCCAATAATAAAAAAGATTCCTGCTCCGAATATACCTGAAGATTTTACATTAACTCCATCTACTTCTGCTGCGATTGCATGGGAAAACTCATGAATTGTCATAGTAAACAAAATTGGTAATATAAAATATGAAAATATTGGAAAACCTATTGTAACGCCAGGTATTAGTGGGATAATTGCATTTTCTGGTTGTGGATTAAAAATTAACGAAAAGAAATTAGAAATGAAGAAATAGATTGCATATATCATTAAGAGGAATGAAACTATTATTCCAATATTCCACCATATTTTCCATAAACGCTTTCCTTTTCCACTAATTTTTTGAAAGAAACGATTAAACATTTTACTTTTAAATAATACGAGAAATGGGAAGAAAATTGAAACATTTTCTTTTCTTTTTCCCAGAATTTTGACAAGAATTAAAGTAATGATCCAAAATATACATGAAATTATGAAGAGAGGTTCTTTGATTAAACCCAATAAAAGGTCTACAAATGCCATATGTTCTAAAATTAAATATAGGATAATAAAATTGCTAAATTTTTATTTTGAAACAAATAAAAAAATTTTGAATTATATCTAATAAATAAAAATATAGCGGGAGGAGGATTTGAACCATCCGATCTCAGGGTTTCACAATTTAATAAATGGGTAAATCCCATTGAATTATGAGCCCTGCAGCCTGAACCTGACTAGCCTATCCCGCTTTTAATAAAGGTTCTTATAATAACCTTCAATGTTTCATTTACTAAAAACTTTTTCATCCTATGCAGTCTTTTTTTAAATAAGCCTTATGCAACTCGCATTGAATCATCGCATTTGCTAATCAATGCTTAAGTACATAAGGCAGAATAAATATATTCGAGGATAAATATATTTCTTTTTATTTTTTTAGAGATTAATAATTGTAGTGAATATAAATGAATTTGAACAAAAATAATTCTGATTCGCAAAGATATAAAAGATTTCCAGCGAAAAGGGTTTTTATTGGAGATATACATGAAGGACAATGGTTATCCGATGAAAATATCCTTGCATCCCGCTATGGAAAGCTTAAAACTGTTAGAATTTGTGGAACAGTTACACAAAAGAAAGAAAATACTAAAGAAATTGTTGAAGAATCATTTATTTCAGACAATTCAAATGACAATAAGAGAATTTTTTTTCAAATTGATGACGGAACTGGAAGATTAAATTGCACTCTTTGGGGGGTTCAATTTGAAGATTATTCCAACATAACATATGGATCCTTAGTTGATTTAGTTGGAAATACTAGATCTTACAAAGAAAAAATAAATCTTAATATAAAATTCATTCGTAAAATCGAAAATCCAAATGATGAAACATATCATAATTTAGAGGTTTTAAGAAGAAGAAAACTTGAACCATCATATGAAATTAAAAAAATTACTCCAAGAAATTTCGATGATTTTGATTTTGAATCACAAGATGATGATGAAAAAGAAGATTTAGCGGAAACTATATTAAAAGAAATAGAAAATAATGAGAATGATGAACGAAGAAATAATTCTGAAAAATCAGAAATAAAAACCCAACCTAATGTAGATCTTTTCAAAGGTTTAGATCAAATGGATGAAATTGTTATTTACATTCAAGAAAACGATAAAGGGGATGGTGTTTCGATTGAGGTTGTAGCCAAAACTTTTTCAATCAAAATGGATGAAATAAAAAAGATAATTGATCAGCTATGTCAAGATGTGAAAATATATAAAGTGCATCCAGGTTTCTATTCGTCATATTAATATTAAAATAAAAAAATTTTTTTTACTTTATTCTTTATATTAAATAATGTCTGAAGAAGAATATATTAAATTATTAGATAGAGCATTTGAGAAAATCCCAGAGGGGTTCCATGAGACAGATCGTTGGAAGATCCCAACTGCACGTCTTGAATTTGAAGGAAAAAATACTTTAATCGTTAATTTTAAAGAGATTATTGAAATTGTAAAGAGAGATGACAAACACCTTATCAAATTTATATTACAAGAAGTCGGAACTGCTGGTGGAATCAAAGGAAATAAAGCAATATTAAAAGGAAAGCAAAAATTGAGCACAATAGACAGATTAATTAAAAATTACTGTGAAAAATTTGTAATATGTCAAACATGTTTAAAACCAGATACTGTTATTGTTAAAGAAGGAAGATCTCATCTTTTAGTATGTCATGCATGTGGAACTCGTCATCCTGTAAAATTATAAATAAAATATTAGATAAACTGGAGTATTTTCAATGAAATGTTTTCTTAAAATTCATTCACAATCATCAAACTATATCATCGGTGTTTGCGATGAAGATTGCATTAATTTGCATTTAAAACAAGGAGAATATAATTATCATGTTTCAGAAGCTTTCTTTCTCGATAAACTAGTCCCAATAGAAGAAGCAATCAAAATTTTAAAGAAATCATCAAATTTTAACGCAGTTGGTAAAAATATTGTTGAAGCTTTAATTGAAACTAAAATTGTACACTCTGAAGGTGTTTTAGAAATTGAAGGTGTTCCAATTGCTATCAAATTTCTTTTCTAAATATTTATTTTTAGGAATAGATTCAAAATGAGATTACGAAAATTTTGTGCAAAATGTGGGAAAGCAATTACCAATGATTCAAATAAAACTATAAATTTCTTGTGTAATGATTGTACATCTAGAATTATTCCCAAATACACAATTCCAGAAAAACTTACATTACGGAATTGTATAAATTGTGGAGCTTATTCATTAAAATCTAAAGATCAAGAATATAGTTGGCAATATAAATCATCAGCAATAGATGTCAGTGAATTCTTAAAAAAAATTCTTAAAGAAAATATTTTCCTCAAATTTGATAAGAAATTTAATGTTAAAAGTGAATTTTCATTTGAGAATCCTGATCTTTTTGAAAGAATTGATATAAAAACTAATGTAATTATAAAATCTGAAAACAAACCTGAAGTTCAAGAAGAAATTCTTATCAAACTTCGTGAAATTAGTTGTCCTTATTGCGCTAGACGGCGGGGTGGCCGATTTGATGCAATTGTTCAAATTCGCATTCAACATCAAAGAGATAAAAAAAAATTAGAAGAAATCTTAGCTGATTGTTTGAAAATTGAAGAAAAAGAGAATTTTAAACGCTTATCTAATTTTATCTCAAACATTGATCATGTAACTAATGGATTTGACCTAAAAGTGAGTACAAATGCTATGGCAAGGGTATTTATTGCAAGATTACGAAAAAAATATCATTTCGAAATAAAACTTTCAAAGAAATTGATAGGGGTTGATTCTGAGAAGGGTTCTGATTTATATCGGTTATCTACACTATTAAGGTTAGTTCCTGTAGTAAAAAATGATTTTATTCTTTTTGAAGGAATAGAATATCATGTAAAAAGCATCTCCAAAAATAGAATTTCATTGCAAAAAGATAGTGGGGGAAAAATTAAAAATATTAAATACTCTGATTTTCAGGGGAAAAAATGGCTTTTCTTAGATTGAAATAGGCCATGGGATGATTAAATTGGAAGATGATAACAAAATTAACAGATTAGAAGTAAAACAAGATAAACGTCGAATGAAAACTAAACGTAAAACTGAAGAACATGCTGCAGTGGGTGGTGTTTTTGATAAATTTACTTTGGTTAATTTGAATAAAATCTTGAATAAAGGAATCATCAAAGAATTTGTAGGAATTATTTCTTCAGGAAAGGAAGCTAATGTATATTTTGCTTTTGGAGAAGATGATGTTCCTTTGGCTGTAAAAATATATAAAATTGATCCACAAAATACTAAGTGGATGAAAAATTACATTATTGGGGATCCACGTTTTAAAAAAATTGGAACATCAACTCATAAAATAATTTATACATGGTGTAAAAAAGAATTCAAAAACTTGTCGCAAATGAAAAGACATGATATAATCGTCCCAACCCCTTTATTGAGTAGAGATAACATCCTAGTAATGGAATTCATTGGAAAAAATAACGGATCTCCTGCAAAACGACTTAAAGATATAGATGAATTAGTGAATCCAATTGAAGAAATGAATTTTATGTTAGATCAAATTAGTAAAATGTATCTAAACGCGCATTTAGTTCATGGAGATTTAAGCGAATTCAATATTTTATATTATGAAGGAAAGCAAATAATTATAGATGTTTCTCAAGCAGTTTCTATATATCACATCAACGCTCCTGTATACTTACAGCGAGATATTAAGAACGTTCTCAATTATTTTTCTAAGTTTATCGATTCAGATAATGTTCCAAGCGTTCAAGAAGTATTTGAAAAAATTATGAAAAATGCTTAAAAATCTAATTTCGTAACCAAAAAAAATTTAACTTTTGAATTGTTTATCATTTTAATGTCATTAAATAGAGATCGTCTTGCAGTAGCGATTGGAAAAGAAGGTTCAACGAAAGCTCATATTGAAAAAGTAACTGGAACAAAGATTTTTATTGATAGTATTTCCGGTAATTACAGAGTAGAATCCAATCCCGATTGTAATCCTTCAGATTTATTTGATGAAAATGAATCTCCTGGTCTTCGCATTTACATGACACAACATATACTTCAAGCAATTAATCATGGATTTAATCCTGAAAAAGCATTGAAATTAATAGATCCCGAATTTATATTAGAAATAATTGATTTAGAAAAGATTGTTGGTCATTCAGAGAAAAAATTGAAACGAATAAAAGGCCGATTAATTGGAGAAAAAGGCAAAATCAGAAATTCTTTTGAACAATTTTCTGGTGCTCAATTCTCTATTTATAAAAAATGTATTGCTTTAATAGGAAATTTTGAAACAATCAAAGTAGCAAAAAAAGGGATTAATATGATTATTCAAGGATATCCTCATAAAACAGTTCTAGGTTATTTAACAAGAAAATTCCAAGAAAAGAAACAAGAAGAATTCACAAAGATGTGGAAACCTGTAATTTAATTTAAAAAAGGTTCAAATTTTCTTCATTAATTGATCTAATTTCATTGATACTAAAGAATTCATCAGCTAAGCTTGGAAATGAAGAATTTTTAGAAAATGAATTCTTTAAAAATCGATTAGTTGAGTTCCCCAACATTTGGGCAGATTTTACTCCTGTTATCAACAACATTATTCTAATTGCTCCATTCATATTTGGATCTACCCGAGCTCCCCATATTACTCGAGCTTTTGGGTCCATTTGTTCCGTAATCAGATCTGCTACTTTGGTTGTCTCAATCAATTTCAAATCATTTCCACCAGTAACATGAATTAAAGCACCTTTCGCTCCAGAAATATCAAAATCTAAAAGTGGAGATGTGATTGCATCCTCAATTGCTTCTTCCACTCTCCGTTCTGGGTCATCACCTTCCCCAATTCCGACAATTGCCACCCCTCCAGATGTCAAAATAGATCTAACATCTGCAAAATCTAAATTAATTAATGAAGGTAAAGAGATTGTTTCCGTTATTCCTTTTACCATTGTTGCCAAAACTTCATCAGCAAGACTAAAAGCTTCGATAATTGGTAAATCTGCAGCAATTTTCAATAATCTGTTGTTATCAATCATAACAAGTGTATCTACATAATTTCTTAAAACTTTTATACCTTCTTTGGCTTTTTGTACTCTCCCCATTTCACCATCAAATGGCATTGTTACTACGCCTACAACAATAGCTCCCGAATTTTTTGCGATTTCTGCTACAACAGGGGCGCTACCAGTACCTGTACCTCCTCCCATTCCGCAAGTTATAAAAATTAAATCACCTTCGCTAAGTAAATTATTAATTTCTTCTCTTGATTCTTCTGCTGCTTTCAAACCTATATCAGGTCTTCCACCCGCACCTAGTCCGCGAGTAACATTTTCCCCAATTAAAAGTTTCTTATGGGCGTTTATGGTTTTTAAATGCTGAAGATCTGTATTTATTGCTAAACACCAAGCTCCTCTAATTCCAATTTTCATTAGACGGTCAACAGTGTTATTTCCGGCACCTCCGCATCCAACAATTATAATATTTGCTTGTCCAATTGTTGAACGTGTTGAAAATGGGGTTTGTAAAATTTTTGTAATGTCACTATGTGGGAGAAACGATTTCATAATAAGATCCTAACCTCGAGGTATGGTCATTATTTGAATAAATAAAATTAAAAGAATATTATTAGTGAACATAATATCCAGATATATATAATAAGAAATGATTTAGTAATTAGTGAATAGAAAAATCATTAGGGCTATTTCGATTATGAATTTCTTTAATTTGATCTGATTTAATCAATATTATCGAAGGATTTGGATAAGGAAATCGAATTGACCAACTTAATGCGTAAGCTCCGACATTTGCAATAAGAATATAGTCCCCTGTTTGAATAGATGGCGTAAAATTATAATTTTTCACTAATATATCTTGATCTGATGGGATATTTCCCATAAAATCAATGGGTTTATTAGGGGCTTCAAAAATCTTAGATATATTGTAAAATCTTAAAGAAGATTTCATGAATTTTGGGATATAATTATTCCCAATATCAAGAAATGCTGTTTTATGGGGTTCATCATATTTAATTACACTTGCAAGCGCAAATCCAGTGTCTCCTACAATAAATCTACCTGGTTCATAGAAGATAGAACATGAATCTAATTTTTTTTCTATTAATTTTTCTTTAAACATCTCTAAAATCATGATCAATTGTTTTTTTTTAAAAGAATCTGCATTAGGAAATCCACCACCAAGGTTTAATATTGAGGTATCCCATCCAAGATTTTTCTTAATATTTATTGCATTTTTTATTAATAATAGAAAATTTTGCATATAATCATCAATTGAATTAAGTTGAGTTCCTCTATGAGCTAAGATCCCTTTATATTGAAGGTTTGGACACATATCAAAAATATCTTTCAACTTCTTAAGGTTTGATTCGTTTAAAACAATCCCTAATCTGCCAGTATATTTTTGAGATTGAATTCTTATTATAATATCTTGTTGATATTCCCCAAATTTCTGAATAATGTTCTGGACTCGAATGATGTCATCCAAATCGTAAATAACAAGATATTTAACTTGTGCCTTGATGATTTCAGTTAGAAAATCATTCGGAAGATATGGTCCCCCTGCAATTACTTTTTCAAAAGGAAATTCAATTTTTTTAAGGTTTTTTAATTCAGGTAAACCTACAATTTCTGCGCCGAAATTTTGATTTTTTACTAGCGATATTATTTCAGAGAGGTAATTAGCCTTAGTTGAATAAAATCCTTGAGAATCAGGAAACACAGATGAGAAACAATCATCAATTTTTTTTATATTATCTTCAATTTTTCTTTGGAGAAAAACAAATGTTGGTGTGTTATATTTTTCAATTAAATTTTTAACATTAATTCCATCTAAAACTAATTCACTTTCATTAATATTTAGGAATTTATTTCCATATAATGCATTTTTATTTATTTTTTTATTCATCTTTACTTGTATTCCCTATTTGTGTGTAAAATTGCATTGTTTTTATTGCTATTTTATTCCAATTATTAAAATTTGAAACTTTGAGAAAACCTCTTTTCCCCATTTCTTCCCTTTTTTTTGGATTTTTCAATAAATTAATAATTGCTTCTTTCAAATCTTCAACGTCGTCAAATTTTACAAGAAGTCCATCCTTTCCATTTTCAATTACTTCACGCATTGATCCATTGTCTATTCCGATAACTGGTTTTTTGCAAGCCCATGCTTCTAAGTATACGATTCCATAAGCATCCGATCTACTTGGCATACAGAAGATGTCTGCCATTTGAAAAGCCCCGATTTTCTTTGGATCAAATACACCAGATAAATTATCTGGTGATATATTTATTAATTTTAAAGACGGATATCTCTTTTTGATATTTGTTAATTTATAGTTAAATGCTTTGGTTGGTGAACCAATAAAAATGAATGAAATGTTTTGATATTCATCAATGATTAGAGGGATCGTTTTTAATATAGTTAATGCTCCCTTTTCATAATTTTTATGACCACAAAATAGCATAATTGGAGAATTTATTGAATTAAACTTAAGGAAATCACTCCGACAATCTTTTTGAAATCGTTTTAAATCTACCCCCATAGGAAGAACAGAAATTTTTTTCTCTTCAATCCCGTTTGTTATATATAACTTTTTTTCATGATTGGTGCATGCATTTATTCTATCAAATTTACTAAGAATTTTGAATATGTTCTGATTTTTATATCGCACATTAGAATCATGGAGAAAGGGAGTTACTATTGAAGGGATTTCATAATATTGGGCGATTAATAGAGAATATAACAAATTAGAATAAGGTAGATATGAACAATGAATAATATCTGGTTTAAAGGGGATTATCTCTTCAAATTGCTTTGAAAGTAACAAATTATTTAAATCGGGTAAAATTCCTCCATTTTTTATTAATACTTCAGAAACGTCGTGCGAAATCTCTAAATATTTCAAACATAAATCTTGTAAATTAATACTATCTTGATTACTTTCAATTTGTTGATTATTTTGAGATAATTTAAACCGTTTAATTAAAAGATTTTCAAATTTTTCGTAATATCTATGATTTTCCAAGATAATTTTACCATTTCCATGTAATGCTCCGAAATCAAGTGCATTAGTTGTTAGGAAGAATAATTGATTTTGCTCATCATCTGCATTTCTCTTATTCATTTTTAAAAACTCTTTCCCCAATCGCTGAAGATAAAAATCTCCCCCTGAAATAGCCGGGTAAAATCTGGTGGGAAAAAGTAAAATTTTCATAGGTAATCACATTAATCAAAGTTTCGGGGTTTAAATCCATTAGGAAAATTTTAGAATTATTATGAATTCAAAAACCGAATTATCAATTATTGAAAATCATTACATAAATTTTCATATAACTTATACTAGCACAGACCTGGCTTGGCTTCAGTTTATTAAAAAAAGAATAAAATCTGAACCATTATTGATTTATATTCATGAAGAAACTATTATCTGTTTTGTGGATCCAATGATTTTTCAAGAGATTCTAGGAAAATGGAATAATTATATGAGATTTTGTTCTTCAAAACCACTGTTTCATATTAGATTTATAAAATATTCTCAGGATTTAAAAGAAATTATTGAATATTGGTATTTTCATATCAAAGATCTAGAAGTTTCTATAGATTTTGATGAAAATTCATTTAAAATCTTATTAAATGCCCCTAAAAAATTCAGAAAATTTCTTATTGGAAAGCATGGAAAGGAAATCGAGATGTTAGTTTCATTTCTTGAAAATTGCATTGATGGAAATTTTCAGTATACCTTAAAAATCAAATGAACTATTATAAATTTGACAATTATGGATTTATTTAATATTTTAACTATTGAAAAAAAATTTTCAGCTCAATTAATACATCTTTTTGAGAAAGAATATGGTGGTCTTTTTTATAAATCTCTCGAATTTATACAAAAAGATGGACCTAGAGTAAAAAAGAATATTTTTTTACCTTCTAACTTAAAAATATGGTCCGTTGAAGGAGCTAAGAAAATTTATCTCATATATCCAAAAATATATTGCCAATGTCAGGATTTCCTACTTAATTCAATTTATAGACAAAAGAAATTTCAAATGTGCAAGCACCTATTTGCTCAGAAATTATCAGAAAGTTTGAATCAATATACTGAACTCAAATTCAAGGATAACGAATTTAAAGAATGGAAAAAACAATTTTAATAATTTTATAACGACAAAAAACCGACAAAAATGTCATTATTTCTTATTTTTAACATAAAAAAAAGAAATTTTAAATTGGCAAATTCTATGACATTTTTTAATATATTACAATTTTTCAAACTTGCTTTTATAAGAAAAAAGAAATTTTTCAAGATAATATTCATTTGTTTAATTAACATTCTATATTAACAAAAAAATACTCATTTTTTCATTATATGCTGTGAACTGAGTTTTATAAGGATGAAATATGCTTCTTTATTACTTTAAACGAAAAAAAATAAAAACAGGGAAAAAAATGTCAAATAATCAGATAAGTTTGAATATATTTTCAATCATATCGGAAAAAATCACAAATATTTATAATGATTATGCTAAATTAGTTATAAAAATTAATCCAAATAAAGAAACTGAACAATATAATTTTGATTTGTGGTAAAAATATGGAATTAGAAGAATTCACAAAAAAATCTATAATAATTGCTCTAAAAAGCAAAAATAAGGTAATGATTGCAGTTGTTTTAAGGAAAGCGGCAAGAGATTATTATTTTATGAATAAAAGGGATACAGCTGTTGAAATGATCAAAATTTGCTTAAATATCTTAAATCCTGATTCTCAATTATATAAGCTCACATATAGAGATTTTTTACAATATTTTAAAGGTAAAAATGAGATAGAAAAATCTGAAATCAATCAAAATGTTATTAATAGTAAAGAGTTTCCATTAAAAGATCTCTCAAATTTAATAATTGAAATATTAAATTAATCATTAATTTAGAAATCTATTTTTATCCCTTTTTTGATATTTATCCAATACTTGCTGAAATTCTGAATTTAAATCTATTTTATAATGATTTGAGATGCATAAAATACTAAAAAAGAGGTCTGCTAATTCTTCTCCTATATTCTTTTCAATTTCTGATTTTTTTTTTACTTTAATTTTTTCTAAAGCATTAATTTCGCGAGCTAATTCCCCAAGTTCTTCTGTAACAGAAGCAAGCATAGCTAAAGGAGGCCAATATCCATTAAGAGTTTGAATAAGTTCATCAACTTGATCTTGGATCTCTTTAATTGTAAATTCTTTCATGTCAAATTCTATTTCCGCATTTATTACAGAATTTAAAATGCTTATTAACAAGAGATCCACATCGAGGGCATTTTAGCTTAATTTTATTTAATTCATTTTCTTGTTGAGAAATAAAGTTTTGTTTCGATGATTTAAAAGGCAAAGTATCTTTAACCAGTTTTTCTGAACTGGATGGTTTATTTACATTTGACATGAAGCCCCAAAAAGATTTTCCTTTAGATTCTTTTTTTAAATCATCATTGTTGGTTTCTTTCAATGTATTAAATAATATTGATGACTTTTCTTTCTTTTTTGATTTTTTATCATAAATCTTATTAGTGCCATATGCAAGAGAAGAATTTTTCTTTGGTAAAATCGGTTCACGATTTTGAGTCATAAATGGATTTGAACTTATTGAGGGTGCAATTTTTTTAACTTGATTTAATGAAGGTTTTTTAGGTACAGATGGAGCAAAGAAATTACTACTTTTTGATTTTAGAGATGGATCTTTTGAAATTTCAGAAAGGAATTGTTCTTGATTTTCTGGTTTTTTTGATACCTCTACCGGATTTGTTGTCATAAACGGTTTAGATTCCAATTTTGGTTTAGGAGCAAAGAAAGGATTAAGTTCCGATTTTGATTTTGGAGGGATATAAGGTTTAGGTTCTGGTTTTGATTCTGGAGGGATATAAGGTTTAGGTTCTGGCTTTGATTCTGGAGGGATATAAGGTTTAGGTTCTGGTTTTGGTTTAGGGGAAACTGCTGGAGCAAACCATTCTGGCTCTTCTTGATCTTTAGAAGTATTAGGTATCGGAGAAGGTTTTACTACTGATGAAGAAATTGGACTAGGTTTCAGGGGAGAAATTGCTTTATCCCCATTTTTATTCTCAGAAGATGTGGTCTTCCTAATGCTTTTCTTAATATCAGATTCTCCTGAAAAACTTGAACTTAACATTTCAGGAGGAACATCTTCTCCAATCATTAGAAGTGAAAGAATTGCAAAAACATCTCCTACTCCTTTGCCATTTTTGGCGCTGGATTCAACATAAAACATGTTTAAATCTTTAGATATCTGCCTTGCTTCGTCAAGAGATACTACTCTTTCATTAATCAGATCACTTTTGTTTCCAACTAAAAGAATTGGAATATTTCCTGATTCCTTTTTTACTTCCTCTAACCATTTTGGTACATGATCAAAACTTTCACGGTTTGTTAAATCGAAAAGAATTATGCATCCCATTGACCCTTTGTAATATAAAGGACGAACATAACGAAATCTTTCTTGACCTCCTGTATCCCAAATTTGAAGTTTGACATTATAATTATTGATATGTATTGTTTTTACTGCAAATTCTACTCCGATTGTTAATTTATAATTTTCTTGGAAAAAACCTTGAGAAAATCTAACAACTACAGCTGTTTTTCCAGAACCTCCATCACCAACAACTACTGATTTAAAGAGAAAGTCATAATCTTCTGCCATTATTTCCGCCTTTTTATAAATAATCCCTATTCTATTTTTTCACTTAAAAAAATCATAATTTTTTTTAAAATAATTTGAAATTTCCTTAAATTAATCAATTTATACTTAATATAAATTTTTATTCATTTATTATAAGATGTAACTTTTTACATGTTGCTCTAGAAAAAATTATGTTTTCGTGCCGCAAATTGGACAGATTCGCCAATTAGCTTGTAAATTCGCTTTACAATTAGAACATCTTTTTTTATTTATTATTTGGGCTCTTTTTATAAAACTTCTTCTTTTTACAGGAGGATTTGTTTTTTTTGCTCCGATAATTTTAGAAAAAGATTGAAAAGTATTGGGTTTCTCCCCAATATCTCCATCCTCTGGTGAAAATGGATTATAAGGTATTATTGGACGTAAAATTTCTTTTTTTTCCGAATCAGTTAAACTTGTTTGTTGAGAATAATCACTTTTTACCAAATCTTCTCCATATTCAGGAGGAAAATTAACTAATTCTGTATTGAAATTTGCATTTAAATTTGATAATGGTTCAGATTGATCTGGGACAGAATTTGATTCATATTCAAATTCAATATCATTTTGACCTGCAATTTGTGAGTAATACATCCCATTATTATCTTCAATAAATTCATCTCCATCATGCCCTATTGCTTTAAAGGAATATAAAATTATAATCCCTCGGGAAATATCTGGTAAGGTAACTATATAGATTGAATCCCTTTTTTCCATATTTACAGAATACCATGTATTTCCCTTATCTAAACTGAAAATCAATATTAATTTCGATAAATCTCCTTCAATTGAGCATTTAATTTCGACAGATACTTTTGAAAGATTCAAATCAGGATTTATACTCATTAAATATAATAAGTGGTTTTGAAATTAAAATTTTAATTATGTGTTATCAGCATGTTTTCTCAATATCAATTATTTTCAAATTATTTATTTTTAATCAGCTTCATATGGGTAATTTATCACCAATGAAAAAAATTGTAAATCTTTTTAAGCTCGAGCAAGAAATTCACAAAGCAAAATTTCAAGGACAATACAATCTTGCATTAAGTCTATATAATCAAGTTATTGCTATTAAGCAAGAATTACCAAACAAACTTGGATTAGCAAACAAACTTGGATTAGCAAAAACAATTGCAGAAAAAGGATTTTTATTAGAACAATGCGGTTATCATCAAGATGCACTTAGTACCTATAATATGGCTACTAATATTGCTCAAGGCTCTCCCAATTTACATTTCTTAGAAACAATTGATGAGAGAAGAAAGATTTTAATGAATAATTAAATATATCTGATTTTTTCTTAGTCTTAATAAAAAGTTTAAAAAATTACCACATATATGCCCCTAAAATTGCACCAACTAGTATACTAATAAATAGAAAACTATAAAACCAATTTTTAAAATTTGAATATTCAAGAGAGTGTTCACGAATAAATGATGTTATTCCTATACATAAAGCCGCTAACATTAAGAAATACATAATACTTACTATAAAAGACTGTGATAATTCCCAACTGAAGATAAAAAACAATAATAATTCAAAAATTACTACAATTCCAAAAGTCAATCCCATATAAAGGAAAATTGCTTCTGGTCCTTTTTTGTACTCTGCTTTTTTTGCTGCAATAACAGACATTTCAATCATATCAAATTTAATATTTTAAAAAAAAATTACTATACATTACTTTGTTTTTAAATTGATTATTGCTCGAGCTAAATCCCCATTAGTTTTCTTTAATGCTTTTTCTGCTTCTTTTGGGGTAACTCCAGTTTGCATTGAAACGAGTTGAATATCCTGTTCAGTGATTTCAACATTTAGATTAATATCCTCAACTATTTCTTCTTGAATAACTTCAGGATCTGTAGACGTTACAAAATCTTCACCAATTTTGTCAGTATTATAGGAAGATGCTGGTTGTTTCTTTGCAGAACCAATTACTTGGAAGACTTCCATTCCTTGTTGTTTTACTTTTATAACTTGAGGATCATCTATAACTAAATCTCCATCTTCGGTTTGGATTATAACTCTATACGATTCAATTGGCTCCATTCCATCAACACCTTGTTGTTGCATACGTCTACGCATCTGACGATTCATAGATTTATTCGAAAGATTAGATTTATTCGATGGAGCTGAACCTTGGGTTCGTAAAGCTTTTGCTTTTTTTTTTTTTTCTTGCATACTTTTAGGTAATTTTCCCATACTTAGTTAAAATAAAGACTAGATTTAAGATTTTTTTACTTTTTTGAGTTTATACCTTGTCTCACTTTAACTGCACTTCCGAACTTAAAATAAGGGATATACTTTGGAGGTAGAGATAATTTACCTACTGCTAATAAATTATCTTGTTCATCAACTACAAACACTTCATTTCCAATTCTTAAATTAGAATCTATAGTTTTAACATGTTTTGCAAAAACCGATTTACCGTTTGATATGAATTCAGAGACATCAGATTGAACTTGAATTCGAAAGTTTGGAGTATCAATTTTATGAAGGATTCTTTTTGCTGCATCAATGGTTATTGAAAAAGTTCCTAAAGAAGGTCTATAGTTTGCCTGAAGTACTTTATCAATATAGATGTGTTTCAATTTTCCAGTGTTTTTAGAAAATTTAAATATCATATTTTCAAAAGAGCTTAAAAATTCAGTAGCAAATTTTTCGTCAAACTGATAACTCATGATTGAAAAAATGTGAAAAAATAAATCTTTTCTTGAAAATGAACTCATTTTCATACTAAATCACTTGATTAAGGTATAATATCTTAAAAAATCTAAGCATAGAGTTCAAATCTTGATTGTGATTTTTTAGATCCTTTTATTACTTTTGTAATAGCTTTTCGAAAATCTTCAAAAGAAATAATGTCTGCCTCTCTACGAATTGCAAACATGCCTGCTTCCATTACTATAGCACTAATATCTGCTCCAGTTGCACCTTCTGTTGAGGATATATAATTTTTAAAGTTCCTTGCTTTTTTATCTAAATTCATGGATTTTGTATGAATTTCAAAAATCTTAATTCTTGCTTCTTCATTTGGTGGGGGAAATTCAATTAAGCGATCAAATCGTCCTGGTCTCAATAATGCAGGGTCCAAAATATCTGGTCTGTTTGTTGCTCCAATAATACGAATATCTCCTCGATTATTAAATCCATCTAATTCACTTAATAATTGCATCAATGTTCGTTGAACTTCACGATCACCAGATGTGG
>JAUWMK010000180.1 GCA_030613185.1 Promethearchaeum sp. | reverse complement strand
TTTGAACCATTTTTCACTACAAAGGATCCAGGAAAGGGAACTGGTTTGGGATTGGCAATTGTATATGGAAATGTTCTCCAAAATAAAGGAAATATCACCGTTTATAGCCAAGTAGGAATAGGCACAAAATTTCAAATCTATTTTCCTGAAGTAATTCCAGATTCTTTAGTTCCTGTGATTTCCACTTCAGAAAAAGATCTAAAATTCAATGAGAAAATTCAAAATATCAAAAACTATAAAATTCTAATTGTTGAAGATGAAGAATCTGTTCAAAAGTTTCTCCAAATAAGACTAGAAAAATATGGTTTTTCTGTATTTACAGCTAATAATGGAATCGAAGCGCTTGAGCTTTTAAAACTAAAACATAAAGAGATTGACATTATTCTTTCCGATTTAACGATGCCGAAACTGGGGGGAAAAGATTTATTCTTGGAGGTTCATAAAAAATATCCTCAGATGAAATTTCTACTGATGTCTGGTTATGCAGAAGAAATATTAAATTCAATGGATATGGAAGAATGCAAGATTCATTTTTTAGAGAAACCATTCAATATTAAAACTCTCATTGAAAAATTATTGGAACTTTAAAAAAAAATAAGACAATTTGATTTATTACAGGGTTGTCGTATAAGATGTTTTTTTCACTCCTTACATTCACCCAAAGACAATTAACAGCATCTTGATTGTAAATGGAATTTTATCAAAATTTCGTGCCTAAATCTAATTTTTGGATAGCATTTTTAAGATCTTTAATATGATAAGGTTTAGATAACAAAAAATCAAACCCCATTTCTTTATAATTTTCTGTAATCTTGCTGTTAGTATAACCACTTGAGAGAATTATTTTTATCTTTGGTTCTATCAATCGGATTTCATCAATTATTTCCAAAGCACCTTTTTCTCCAGGAATAGTTAAATCTAAAATTAGAAATGAAAAAGGATGACCAGCTTTTTTTGTTTTTCTTAGATAGTATAAAGCTTGGCTCCCATTTTTAACCGACTTGGTGATAAATCCTAATTTTTTTAACATTAAACGGCCAATTTTGCGAATATCTTGTTTATCATCCATTATTAATACTTTTCCTCGATTAGAAATATTTAATTCCAGTTTGAAATCATCAATCATTGTTTCTTTCGAATAAATTTTTTCTATTGCAGGCAAAAGGAAAGTAAACGTAGAGCCAATTGTATTTGAAGTAAAATAAAGGATTCCGTCATGAATCTTAATTATATTATAACAAATTGATAATCCTAGTCCTGAACCTTTTTCTTTTGTTGTAAAAAATGGATTAAATAAATTTTTTACATTATTTGGTGAAATACCAACCCCGTAATCAACAACAGAAATTTTAATATATGTACCCTTGGGGAGTTCATATTCATTTTTCCGAGCCAGTTCGATATTATCTGCATTTATTTCAATTTTCCCTCCTTGGGAAGATGCTTGGGCAGCATTGATTACTAAATTTTGGATTACTTGGCTTATCTGATCCTTATCACCATAAACACCCCATAATTTATCTGAAATAAAGAAAATGGGTTTAATATTGGTCCCTCTTAATGAAAATGTTGTAACTTCTTTAATTATATCAATTAATTTGAAATTTTTTTTATTATGAGAAGTGGATTTTGAAAAAGTTAACAATTGTTGTGTTAAATTTTTTGCGCGATAACAAGCTTTTTCAGCTTCTTCTATTAGTTCCTTATTTTCTTCAATCTCATCAGGAAATGATTTTACTAAATAAACACTACCCAAAATTGACATAAATATATTATTTAAGTCATGAGCAAGCCCACCTGCGAAAACTTGAATAGATTTTATTTTTTCTTGAGCTATCAATTGTTGTTGAGTTTTTTTTAGAAGATCGAATTGTTCTCCAATAGTTTTTATCGTTCCTAAAAGCACTTTATTTATAATTCTTGCCATTAAATATGCTACTAACAAAGCAGGTAAAAAAATGGAAACCGCGTTTGAATAGATTAAATTATTCTCTGGATTGATTGTTGGAAGAAATTGAAACCTATTAAGGATGAGCCCTAAAAACGTAAATAACAGATCAGATATAAAAATGGTAGTTATAAATTTAAAATCTGTAAAAAAACCAGCAATAAAAAGATATAATATTACAAGTAATAGTGGTGTTGTGGAGCGCAAATCAAAAGAATGGTAAAAACTAGCTAGACTAATACTTATTATTATAAAGTATGGGGCAATTTGTTGAAACTTTTTAATATTTGAATTTCCTAGAAGAAAAGTAATTAGAGAGAAAAATGATAAGGATAAAGCAAACCCTTTGAAGAAACTATCTGTTAAACTTGCCACAATATACATTGAAAGACATATTATAAAGGAAAGTAATGATCCTAAAGATAAATACTTCGTTAAAGTAAAATCTGATGAAAATTGTTTAGAATTCATGTTTTTATATACTATCCATATTTTTTTGTTTGCTCTATTTTTCTTAAATACTCAATTTTTTATATGCTTTATTTTTTTTACTTATGTTCTTCTTAATAGCTGATTCTCTAAATACCTAATAAAAACATCGATCTTTTCCAAGCACGTTCCCAATGTACTTTATCTCGATAATTGCTGCCGTCCATCCCGATTCCTGCGCTCTACACTAATTTGCTTGCGTGCAAGGAAAAAAAGATTTTAAAGTGAATTACATAGATAATGATATTAAGATTTTAAAAAAAGAGGGTTTAATATTGGCAGAGATTATTCCTAAATCGAGTGTGCTGCTCTCAATCGAATTATCATTCATTTCATTTAATAATTGGTTTCCATCCAATTTTCCAATTCAAGATATAGTTTCTTTAAATTATTGATTTGATCATCATTTGCATTCCAATATCCTCGATTATTTGCTTGCAACATGTTTTTAATAATATCCATCATGGAAAACTGGTTATTTTCAATCAGAGCTTCTTTAATCTCTTGATTTTCAAAATATTGAGAATAAATTTTATCCCAATTCCGTTTTTTCACAGCATTGGTTGTAGATGCAAGTCCCAATACATTTTCTACCCGTTCGGCTACTTTTTGGCCGCCATGGTATTTGTGGTTGAGCATTGCATTTATCCATTGAGGATTTAGGGATCTTGTAATCAACCCTTCATCAATGCTCTTCTCTAGAGGATCAATTTTTATATTCTTTGATGTGGTGTCTGCAATGTAAATATTAGCTTGTTTCTTGGTGGTGGCTTGATAGACACGTGCTAATCCACCGGTAAACTCAAAATAGTGATCCAAATCGGTGATATGGTACTCAGAAGAATCCCGTACTTGGCTCATTATTTCGATTTTACTTATATTTTTAATAAAAGTTTCAGGAATTTTTTCAATTCGTTGATTTTTCAAATAAGAAAAGCTCATACAATTAATGAAATCCTCTGCCAACTCACTTTCTTCTTCCCAAACTCCTGCTGATATAATTTCCGTTAGATTTGAATTATATTTCCCTGGAGCAGGCCCAAATATACGACATTGTGGTTGTTTCATCCCTTGAGAACTAAGTTCCCCCGTACTCTTTTTTATATAATTTTTATCAATGGGTTCATCTAACTGCTCTACTAATTCTACTGCTTCATTTAATAAATTTAATAGATATGGGAAAGTATCTCTGAAGATTCCACAAATTATAATAAACACATTGATGCGTGGGTGGGTCATTTCTTCAATTGGGATTATTTCCAATTCTGTGGTCCACACCGAGCGATTTTTTACTGGTTGTACCCCTAAATAATTGAATATCTGTCCAATTGTTTCACCGCCTGTTTTCATAGTTTCAAAAGCCCAAAGGATGACACTTGTAGTTTCTGGGTAACTCCCATGTTCGGTTTTATAATTCTGAATTAATTTTTCAGCAATCAAACCTCCTCGCTGGAAAGCGGATGTACTGGGGATCAATCGGGGATCAAAACCATAGGAATTTCTTCCAGATGGATAGATATGGGGGGACCGAATCGGGTCCCCTCCCAATCCAGGTTCAATAAAACCTCCTTCAAGCCCTCTAATAATATTTTTAATTTCGAGAGAATTTTCCAAATTCGAGATCAGTTGAATAACCCAATTCTTCAAAGGATGCAAAATTTCACTAATGTTCGAATCTTTATTAAAAAGATTTTCCGGGAATTTCGATTTATCAATAAGAGATGAAATTATTTTAGCTAAATAATGAGGGAATCTAAAGGAATCATTTTGTTTCTCAATATATGTTAAATTTTCTTGAACTTTAGCAGGAATTTCACTTGTATGTAGTAATATTTGAAGAATTAAATCTTTTTTTTCTTCTAAGGTAAATTTTTTACCTAAAACATGAAGTCCCATCGGAATAACTGCAGTTTTGTATCGATATAAAACATCTTCAAGTTCATTTATTGAATTATAGTTTAATTCCAACTTTTCAGCAAGATTTCGGATATCACTTAAAATCTCGAGTTCATTCTCTTTTTCTTTATCAATACTCATCTCTTGCTTAAAGTCATTTTCCTTTTGATATTCTAACAAGAATTGTTCTAGTCTGGAATAATCTTGATATAAATCCGCGTTCTTAAAAGTTGGTCCAGCATGATTAATTATTACGGCGTTTCCTCTTCTTTTTGCGATAGCTGACTCGCTAGTATTTGTGATATGATAATAGTATAAATTTGGCATAGAACCAATCAGGTTGATGGAATAATCGTTTGGACCTCCTGAAGTTTCTTTTCCCGGCAAAAATTCAACTGTTCCATGAGTACCAAAGTGAATTAATGCATCAATTTTTAAAATATTTTCAAGATATCGATAGAATGCTAAATATTGGTGATGTGGAGGTAAATTTTTGTCATGATAGTCATTTGGATCTCCTGAAACCATACTTCGAGCGGGTTGTAGTGCAATAATAATATTCCCGAATTGTAATATAGGTAACTCAAAATAGGAATTATCAACATTGATGATTCCAGGAGGATCTCCCCATGTCGAAATCATGTCTTTTTGTAATTGATCAGGGAGTTTTTGAAAATATTGTAGATATTCTTTTACATGCCACTTAGATCCTTTAAAATTTGAAATATTAATATACTTTGCTTGATTTAGAGCACCAGTTTCTAAGAAAAGATCCGAAAGTGTTTTTTCATCTGGTAATTCGTTTCCATCATAACCCTCCGCAATCAAAATTTTCATCAAGTTCTTTATTGATGATGAAACATCTAAATATGCAGCATTTCCAATCTTATCTTCACTAGGAGGGTAATTATATATGATTATTGCTATTTTCTTTTCTGAATTTTTTTTGATTCTCAGATTTAACCATTTTTTGGCCCGTTTAACTATTAAATCAATATGAAACGAAAGTGGAAGTATTTCCATGACATTTGAATGAATTTCATCAGAATAACCCAAATTCTGCATACAACCTACCGTCATCATTTCAATTCTACCATCCAATTCCGGCATTACAATGGATATAATTTGGTTGATAGGAAGAGAACCTTGAGTCGATTTAAGGTAATCTTCATAAGAAAGATCATATTGAATGATTGGATTTATATGTTGGATATTCATTTCTTTGTATAAATCTAAGGTAACAGAAGAATTTCCTCCAAATGGACCTCCATTAAGTTGAAAATATTGAAGATTGATGATGAGACTTACTAAAGACCGATTTTTGAGGAAGAAAAATTCTCGATGGGCTTTTACATTAAAAATTACACTTGAAAAAACTGTAATGATATTGAAATCAGACAATTTTTCAGCTAATTCTTTTACAATTGGTAAAGATTGTTCAAAATATAGACCTCCATAAAAAAATAGACCAATCGTTTGTTTATTAGGATTTAGCGGTTTTATTTTTAACATATTCTTTAAATTATCGTAGAAAACATTGGATACTGGATCAAAAATTCCAATTTCGGGTATATCAATCGGTTTTGAAACTTTTAATTGGGGATAACCAAGATAATTTTTTAAAAGAAATAAGAGTAAATTTTTATGGTTATCTGCAACCCCTGCTAACCCATTTACCCAATAATCCCGTGTATATGCCCAATTTCGTATATGTTTCAATACTTTGATCGGGAATATTGTAGAAAATTTTCTCATGATGCGGTCTATTTTCATTCCTTTATTGACTGCATCGGTGATATCTTTAATCTCGTCAAAATTGTATTCAATGGATGATTTTGGGAGGGGAATTGATTGTCCTTTAAATGTTCCAAGCTTAGTTAATCTCATTAATTGAGGATTTCCACCAATTAATGTGATGATTTGTTTTTTCTCATACATTTCAGGAAATTCTTGTTCCATTAATTTGTATGATTCCTCAAGAATATCCACTGCCAAACAATGTCCTCGTATATCAATTAACATGATATCCGTATTAAATATCGCTTCTTTCAGTTTATTTTTCGATATTTTGCCATCATTTACATCATTAAGAAAATAGCTATTAAATTCAAATATCTCTCCCAATTCGTTATATATGGCAATAATACCCTCGGTCATCCATTTCATGAAAATAGTTGCGCTGATAATAGAAATAATCGGCTTTTTTTTGTCTTCCAATATTTGAATTTTAATTCCCTTCATGATATTCAAATCCATTTAGATATTTCTCTCAAGAATGCCCTCAATCTTTAGAATCTTTTGTAATTTTGCTTGATTGAGATCTTCAAGGTTTTCAATATGATAATATATGGCATTTGTTGATTTTTGGAGTTTTTTACACAGCTCTAACCTTACATCAGAATGCTCTGTATCAATGATTATCATTTCAGTCTTATTTTTAGCGATTTCTTCTCCAACTTTTAAAACATCATCAATAGAATCATGAATGCAAACATTATTCCTTGCATCGGTAATAAGAATTATTAATGGAATATAACCTGTCTTTTTTCTAGTTTCCTCTAAGGAAATATCCATTGCTTTAATCAATCCTGCAACCAATGGAGTTGTACCTCCAGTAGGAATCTCTTTTAACAATTTATATGCTAAATCAACACTCCTTGTTGGTGGTAGTATGGTTTCGGCTTGATCTTTTCTAAAAACAACTAAAGAAACTTTATCCCGATAAATGTAATTTTTTTGAAGGATTGAAAAGATTACACCTTTTACTGCTTCCATTTTTTTGTTGACACCCATTGAACCAGAGCCATCTATACAGAAAATAATAAGATAACTGGATTTTCCACTTCTCCTTTTGGTTTGAATATTTTCTTCTTTAATTGTGATTTTTCTATTGTTATTAAGGGCGTTTCGATTTTCAGGCTCAACGGCAGCATTATTCAGAGTTTCATTCAATGCAATATCTTGGTTAGTGGAAAATTTAAATGAATTTGGACTTTGACCTCCAATATATTTCCCCCGATTACTATGAGTAGGATGGGAAATTCTTTGACCTGATGTATTCATTGTTTCCCGTTTTTTGTTGTTTGGAAGAATTTTATCAACATTAATCGATTTATTAATTTGGAATTTTTCTTCTTTTGTGTTGTAGATCATTTTATCATTTGATAATTGGTTTAAATCATTAAAATCGATAGATTGATTATCCATATCGCTCTGATTATTTTGAAGATTTTTCTCTTCCAGTTTTGGATCTTCTTCCTCTTTTTCGCCATCAAATAATTCATCTATCTTTGAATCATCAATATTTTGATCTTCAAAGGGCAAACGCCGTAAACGATGAATTAAGGCCAATTTTGCAGCCTCTTTGATATCTTTATCTTCCACGGTTAATCGATTGTTAAAAGCAGCAATTGTTTTCGCTGTTCGAGAGATTGTAATATCAGCACGATGACCATCTGTTTGAAAAGCAATACATATTTCTGCTATTTTTTTTAATGCTCTATCAGAAATAGTAACAGATTTCAAGATTTCTCGAGCCTGAACGATTTGCTGACTTAATTTTAGTTGTTCTTCTTCAAATTTATGATAAAAGCTAGATTGATCTTCTTGATATTCTTCCGAATATTTAATAATAAGGATTCTTTGATCCACATCTTCAATACGTTCAATATCCACACTTAATCCAAAACGATCTAATAATTGTGGTCTGAGATTTCCTTCCTCAGGATTCATTGTACCGATTAAAATAAAATTTGATGGGTGGTGAAAACTAATTCCTTCCCGTTCAATAATGTTTATTCCCATGGCTGCACTATCCAAGAGAACATCTGCCACATTATCCGCTAGTAGATTAACTTCATCAATATATAAAATATTTCGATTAGCTTCTGCTAAGATTCCCGGATCTAAAGATTTTATTCCTTTCATAAGTGCATCCTTCATATTTATAGATCCTACAACTCTATCTTCGGTTGAATTGATGGGTAGGTTAATTACTTGCATTTTTTTATATTCTATTTGTTCTGGTGCAAAACTTCCATCTAGAATCTTTTTTTGGCAATCATGACACGCCTCTTTTAAGTTATCGGGATTACAGTTAAATGCACAGTTTTTTACAATTCTAATTTCGGGCAATAAATCTGCAAGGGCCCTTACAGCTGTTGTTTTTGCAGTTCCTTTCGTTCCTTTAATTAAAACCCCTCCTATCTTAGGATTGATTGCATTTAGAATAAGTGCCAGCTTCATTTTCTTTTGTTCAATAATGGCTGTGAATGGAAATGGTTTATAGTGTGTCATTGCTTCTCATTGACTCTAATTTTTAATTTATGAAGAATAGATTGCATTTTTCTTATATAATATGAATATTTGAATTTAAAACTTGGATTTGAATCCGAAAATAACGCAATTCATCTATTTATAATAATCTTTAATTTTGCTTAAATTTTATGGATTCACTAATTATTCATCCATACACTTTATTTTATAGGATTGGAAGAAAAAACGAATGAATAGCATATCTATTAACATTTAAAAATTCCTAACAGAAAAAAAAATTATTTCTTTGAAGCAATTGAGTTCTTCATGGATTTTAATTCTTTTCTCAGTTCCATGTTGTCGGTTTCTAAATCATTAACCGTGTGCTCAAGGCGTTCAATACGTTTAAGAATGGTTTGCAATTCTTTGGATGATACGCCTTTCTGTTGAATAGTTTTTACTTCGGGTTCACTAATAGATGGAACAAAACCTTCTCCGGATGGAATATGTTTAAGATTCCCTCCTCGATGATTTGCAGATCCTTGAGTTTTTCCAGAAGCAGAATAATTTGACGCGGCAAGGGCTGGAGATAAATCAGCAGCTTTTCCTTGAGAAGGTTGTTTGTCTTCCTTTACCCACCCCGATGCTCGGGGTCGTTTAACTTGAACATTTTCTGGAACTTTATCCAAGGTAACTGATTTACTTTCGGCTTTACCCGCAGTTTTCTTTGCATGTTTTTGATCTTCAATTACTCTCATTGCTTT
>JAUWMK010000051.1 GCA_030613185.1 Promethearchaeum sp. | reverse complement strand
GCAGACTTAATAGAAATGAAGAAATATAAAATCAAATATAATGTCTTAACAAACAAAATAAACAAAATATTTAATCAGATGATAGAGTTTAGTTTTTTAAAAGGATTCCAAGATTTTGTTCCTCTTCTCGCTCCTGATTTTTTAACTATTTCTGAATTAGCAGAATTACTTAATAATGTAGATGACGTGTTTGATAATATCGTTATCGATATGCCTCCAAACACACAAGGATTAAGCATGCTTAATATGCCCGATGCAATGGAAAACATGACCTTTAAAACATTAACTTTAAAAAATAGACTACGAAAAAAAATAAAAGGTTCTGATCCAGGTTTGGATGCAGCTAAATATTTACATGATATAATATTAGATCTGCGCGAAAAAATAAAATCTACTAACTGGATAGCCATTGGGATTCCTACAGAACTCGGATATATTGAAACAATTAGATCGGTAGAATATTTACAAAAATTCGGATACAAAATGTATTCTATCATTGTAAATATGGTTCAATTAGATAATCCGGATAAATGTTCGATCTGCGCGAAAAAAATAAAAAAGAATTCTAAGATCATTGACAAATTTAAAAAATATTCTAAAAAATCTAATATACCTTTATTGGTTATGCCGTATACGTTCGACGATGATCAAATTAAAAATCAATTAGAAACAATGATAGAAACCAATAAACTAGCAGAAAAATCATTTTCCCGAGGATTTGAAGAAAAAGGAATCATTGAAAAAATCCCGAATTTCATACTTAATGGGATTATTAAAAAAGATTCGGTCTTTTTCAAGAATTCGAAACTGATAATCAAAATTAAAAATCGAATAACATGCGTTAAATTAGAAAAAGAAGATATTATGAAAATATTTAAGGCAGAATTTAAATTCGGAATCGACGATGATATTATTTTTTCCAATCAAGATAAAGAATTTAAGAATAAAATCGAACTAAGATGGAATAACAAAGTAATCGATTTTAAATCCTTAGAAAGCCTAAAAGCAATTGAATTTAATCTGAATGATGACATCGAATTATCTATACCGATCCCTAATGAATTACAGATAGGAAAGAAGTATAATATAACGCTGGAATTTTTCTTCAAAAAAATATTCAGATTAAATATGTCTAGGATGATATTATGAAAAAAATATTCTATCAAGACATTAAGGAAAAATTTGATAGTTTTAAAAGCAGCACACAGGAAATATTTGAAAACCTTAAAGAAAATGAACTTATCGAAAAGATATTTGAAAAACCGAATGAAAATTTTAATCAAAAAGAGGGCGATGTTGATTTCCCTTGGTTAGAATCCACGATTGGTATGGTGGCGATTGGCTCGACACTTTTTGGAATTAAGATATTTTTAAATCATAGAAAAGACAAAAAATGTTTTTATATTTATGAACGCCTAAGAATACAGAATTTACCTCCGAATATTCGAAGAAAAGTAATAAGGTTTTTTAGAAAAACAAATTTTGTGGTTGTGGAATTCCCTCATATTCTACCTGAACAGTTTTTAGAGAAAGTTTATGGTATATATGATATTCTTTTGGAGAATAAATTCAACGGTGATGTCCTTAAAGATTTTTTTGCATCTTCCGAGATAATAGAATTAATGGAAATGCCAAGTAGTAAAAGAATTGATGCAATAGTATTCAATGCCAAAAATACCGAATTAGAAAAGATAATCGATCCAGAAACAACTACCGTAGCTGAATTGGTTAGGTATATTGAAGATCGAAGATATATCGTAAAAATTTATGATGGAAGCAAAAATAAAGAATATCTTTTAGAGCCGTTTTCCCGTTGGTATACGAAAGAAAAATATATTAAAAAATATGAAGTTTCAATAGGGGAAGATGAGATTAAAAAAGATTTTCAAAATGATTTTTGCAAAATTGAATTAAGATCTGGGGAAAGTTCAAGTGATTGTGTAATAATTTTCAAAAAAGGGCGTAATAATAAAGCAATACTTATTGAATCTAAATCAAAATCGGATTTAGCACATGGTTTAAAGCAACTAGCAGAGTTACGGATAAAACTTCTAAATTACTTTGCAGAATCTGGTCAAAATTTAATTATAGAAGAAATGATGTTATTTTATGATAAAGATGCAAGATTAAACAGATTCGGAATAGTCGAAAAACCAAGATATATGACATCTAAAACATTAACAGGTCCTGCTGTCGATCATTATTTTCCGAAAAATATAGAGATTATCGGATATCATAATGAAGATATAAGAAGCATGTTACTTATTGCAGGTTATTTGAAATAAATTTAAATATTCCTTTTTGTATTCTTATGATAGATAAAGGCGAATTGAATGAAAATCGAAAATTTAAACGGAATGACCGAAGAAGAGAAGATAGATAAACTCATAGATTGGATATCTCAATTGAATCTTTATTCAATGTATGAGACGGGCCTTCCATACTTAACAATTTTCGATAACGAAGAAATTACTTTATTTATTACAGGAGAACGCATAAAAAACAAAATCTTGATATATGATAGAAAAAATTCGGCTGTCTGGAATGTTTTTATTTTTGATTTATATGATCGCATTAAAAAATGGAAACTTTCAGTAGATGATATTTGGAATTACGTCCAAAAACATTGCATGCCTATTATCAATGAAGTGGAAAATAAATTTAAAATATATTTAGATGATGTCGATTTTTTTAAATTGATGAATTTGAAAGGGTTTCTGAAAGAAATAAGAAAGCAGCGCTGTGTTTTGTTTAAAAATGAACAGATTATTATTGGAATTTCCGATCTATATATTTTTGAATTAAAAAAACTAAATTCAAACAATAAAAGATCGGATATAAAAAATCTCATACAAGAAGAATCAATTAATTTACGTTTATCCGATTTTTCGTGCCATAGCTGGAATTTCTTGTTTTTTACTTTGCTGTATGATTACCATATCTGGCCTTCTCAAGTAAGAGAATATTTTGAAAATAGGTATAAATCATCATACAAAAAATTCACAAATAAAAAAATCTCGGTTGAAGATGATATATCTGAATTATTAATTTGGTTAAGAGAATTGCTTGGGGAAGAATTTGATGAACATTACCGAACTACATTTAATTTTCCTATAGATCTCGGATATTTAAATTGGAAATCTGAATTAATCATTATCTCCGAATCATTTTCTTCCAAAACCATTGAAAAACTAGAAGATAAATGCATTGATTTTGAAATACTAAATAGATATCCAAACAATACGATAAAATATCTTTTGGTTTTTAGCGAAGATGTTGCTTATGTTGGAGATGACGCTGATTGGGTTTTTACATATATTATGGCAAATGTAATTGAGTTGGGATTATTTTCTAAGATTTACTCTGGAAAATTTATAAAAGAGTATATTTTTAAAGATAAACCCGTTTTAGAGATAGGTCTGAAGCTGGATTTTCAAGAACATTCAATTAAAATGATAAGATTTGAAAAAATTATAAACAGGTATTTATTACCTACGTATCCTTTGCCGCAAGTAAAAGATTGGGTTTGGACAGGGTATACCCCTGAACTCCCATTTCTAAATAAGAATTGGGTTAGTATCGATCCAAAAATTTTAGAATCTATTAATGAGAAAAACCAGAAATAATTATATTAAAATGATAATTATGAGAAGCCATGAATGTTTAGCCGTTGTCACCACCCGAAATAAATTTTGGGCCCGTTGGCGAATAAATAGGTTGCTAAAATGGATCGAAAAAAAAAACAGAAATGACACCATTTAACAAAGGAAAAAAATTATAAACTCTAACAAAGTTAAAAATCCAAACCAAACTTAACTGTGAACTATGCCTTTTTTACTCTCTTTTTTGAATTCTTTTGAATGTAAAACCTTTTTAATGGTTGTTATAAGGTCAGTAAAATCATAAGGTTTTACCAATCGCTCTCTAAACCCGAAAACTTTATAGTTACTTATGATTTTATTATTTGCATATCCACTTGATGCAATAACTTTGGCAGCGGGATTTATAAACAAAATCCTTTTTATCGTATATTCTCCACCTTTTCCTCCCGGAATTGTTAAATCCAATATAACAACATCGTAAAGATCATTCATTTCAAAGTTTTTGGAATATTCTTCAACACATTTAATGCCATCATTCGTGATTTTGAATGTTATTTCCAATTCCGTGAAACTTTCTTTAAGGAAATCGATAACACTTGGATTGTCTTCCAAAACTAAGATTTTTTTATTTTTTAAAGATGTTTTAACGATATATTTTGGAAGATATTTCGGAATATCTTTTTTTGATGATGATCCTGGAATAATGATTGAAAATTTGGATCCTATATCTTCTTCCGACTCTACATGGATGTGGCCGCCGTGCTTTTGGACGATCGAATGTGCAGATGTAAGACCTATCCCCGTTCCTGTGGGTTTTGTTGTGAAATATGGATCGAAAATTTTATTTATTATTTCTTTTGGAATACCGCAACCCGTATCGACAATAACTATTTTGATATAGTTTTTTGGAGGTAATGAATATATATTTTCAGATTTTAACTTTTCATTGGTTGCAGTAATTTGTATTTTATTGTTTTTTGGATTGGATTGTTTGGCATTTAGTACAATATTATGGATGACTTGATTCATTTGTCCTTGGTCTATTTCCACAGGCCAAAGGTTTTTATCAATTTTAAAATCACATTTTATATCGGACCCCCTCAACACAAAATTTACAGTCTCTTTTAGTAAATAACTAATCGAAGAGATTACTTTTACAGGATCCCCTCCTTTAGAAAAAGTTAATAATTGTTGAGTTAAGCTTATTGCTTCTTTTGAAGCGTCTTTTATTTTCGCGATTCTGCTAATATTTTCAAAATCGGAACAAGGCAGATTTATTAACGAAAGATTTCCAACAATAGCTTGAAGAATATTATTGAAATCATGTGCTATCCCTCCTGCTAACACCCCAATTGATTCGATTCTTTGGTTTTTTAATAATTCTTGTTCGATTTTTTTTTGTTTGGTCACGTCCCTAAAAATTATCACAATACCGATGATTTTATCATTGCAGTCTTTTATTGGCGCGGCACTATCTTCGATATTTATAGTTTCGCCTGTTTTAGTAATTAATACAGCGGATTTTGAAATGTTTATTATTTTTTTGGTTTCCATAACTTGATTAACTATGTCTGGAATTGGCTTTCTTGTTTTCTCGTCGAAAATGTTTAATATTTCCTTTAAATTTTTGCCCTTTGCACTATCAAATGTTTCCCGAGTAATCTTTTCAGCCATTTTATTCATCAATTTTATCTTGCCGTTTATATCAACGGTTATTACTCCGTCACCAATGCTTTTTAGTGTTGTAGCCAGCACTTCTTTTTCTTTAGTTAATTTATCTTGAGCCAATTTTCTTTCGGTTATGTCGGTCGTTATTGTATACCACAAGTTTTCCGATTCTTTATCAATAGAAAAACGATTTTGAATATATCTACTGGATCCGTCTTTTCGTGTTATCCACAATTCAATGGTTTCCAAACTTTGAAAATCCGGTATCAACATTAATTTATTCCCGAATTTTTGAATTTCTTTCTTCGGTAAATCGTAAATTTCACAAGTTCTATTACTACAAAAAACAATTTTATTACGCTCACCGATTATAATTCCGTCTTGGATGTTATTCATCATTCTTTCAAAAAGACCATTTTTCATTTTAAAATAATTCACTCCTGTCACGACTAATAATTTCCGAAATTAATAACAAAAAATCATTTATTTTAACCGGTTTCGAAATATAATCAAATGCCCCTAATTTAAACGAAATCCTACAAGTTCTAACGGACGGATGTCCCGTTAATATTATTACATCTGCAGCCTTATTGATGCTTTCCTTGTATTTTTTTATACTTTTTAAAATCACGATCCCGCTAATGTCCTTTAAAGCCAAATCCAAAATAATAATATTAAATTTATGTTTTTTTAACAGAGTTAGAGCTTCTTCTCCCGAAGATGCCGCTA
The DNA here is from genome assembly GCA_030613185.1 of Promethearchaeum sp. GTDB lineage: Archaea > Asgardarchaeota > Lokiarchaeia > Sigyniarchaeales > Promethearchaeaceae > Promethearchaeum. Next base: position 11,548 of record JAUWMK010000051.1, on the reverse strand, counting down.
ATATATTTTTAAATCCCGCATTTGTTAAAATGTTATAAATCACTTGAGAAACAAGTAAATCATCATCAATTAGCAATATCTTAAATTTTTCAATATTGTTTTCTATCATTTTAAGCATCAGTTCTAATTTTAATTTCTTTGGTTAAATTCTCAATTCGCGAATCCCTAAGTTTAATTTCTGATCTAAGTAATTTGTTTTCCGCATCGTTTAATTCGATTTTATGTGATAAAACAATAATTTTATTGTCCTTTGTAAGGTTTTCTGATTTGGCTTTATCCAAATTTGTTTCAACATCGTATTGATTTTTCAGTAATTTATTTTGAATGATTTTTAATGCGATCATAAAAATAAACGGAACAGAAACACTTTTTAAAGAATATATTAGAAATTCAGTTATGAAAGGTTCACCTTGAGAAACACTTTGAATGCTTTCGATCATAGCAGGAGTGATAATACTCACCAAAACAACCAGTATTAAATTAATCATTACAGAAAGAGATTTTAAAAATTTGATTATAAGTCTTGAAAAGGATGAAATCATGTTCAAAGTTTGGTTTTTTGGGATGATTTCTAAATTATTTTCTGGGGTGTTTTCATTCATAATATAATATTTTGTTTGAAATAGGTATTTTTAAATAAAAGAAAAATAAATAAACTCCAACTAGAATCATCTATATAATCCTCTAAATTCCATGCTTTTATTATTTCATTTATTTCTTGAATCGTTAATCTTGGGGGCGCTTTACTTTTTTTCCACAGTATTTGTTTCAATTTTTATAATTCATTTACTAAGTTTACAAGTTATCGATTCCCAAAAACATTTCCTCAATAATAATAGAAAATTCAACGATGGAGGCGACTTATAATGAAAAAGTTAAGGGAATGATTTTTTTTTTTTTTTTGACGATTGGTTTTCCTATGTGATTTTTCAACAATTTCCACTTTTCGCGATTTTTTTTGATGATTGATTTTCCCATGAGATTTTTCAACAATTTCCACATTTCGCGATTTTTTTTTGATGATTGATTTTCCTATGAGATTTTTCAACAATTTCCACTTTTCGTGATCTCTATATCGAGCTCTCATAATTAATAAAAAAAAATCAAGTTATTAGAAAGACAAACTTAGAAAGAATGAAAGAAGGTTAATATGAGAGAGAAAAAAGAATAAAAAGAGAAAAAAGAGTAAAAAAGAGTAAAAAAGAAAGTTATCTAAACAAAATGTCTAATTATCGGAATAGAAATTGCTGTCATTGATCCTGCAACGATTATATTTTTTGTTGTAACTTTTGATTTCATGTATTCATATAATTTTATCGAAAAGTTTTTTGCATCGGAAGATCCGTAACTAAACAATTTTGAAGCAACATCACCGATATCCGTCAAAAAATCTTTTCCATCACTACCCAATTCTTGTCCCAAAAGGGCGTATTTTTTGGCACCCTTTGATAGTCTAAACAAATCCAGTTCAGGCATTATATTTTTCACCTTTTTATATTTTAAAAAAATTAAAAAAAAAATATTCCGAAATCATATCGGCAATGCAAGTGCAGCCACAGTCGGCCCAAATAACAATCCAAATGATGCTAAAGTAAAAAGTTTATTATTCATCACAAACGATTTTACTCTATCCGAAGTTTCACCGACCAGCATCCCACCCTTATTTCTTAGTTCGGCAAGATATTCTCTGGAATTTTCTTGAATATCCAAAAATTTATCACTAACCCATTTTTGACCTTCAATTCTTTTATCTTCTATATACTCGCTTGTTTGGGCAAGCTTGTTGGTTATCCATTGTTGAGGGACATTAATACCATCGAAAAATTGTGCAATATTTGCAAACCCCGAATCGGCTCCCAACCAATACATTGGACTTAACGGACTAAAATTTAATTCTGTTCCCATTTTTCATCATCTCAACGAGCCAAATGTTCCATTTGTTTTTTCATTTCGCCCATTCTATTATATATCTTCCTAGATCTTATTTGCGACCCTACTGTCATTTTTGTTGTAAGGACTGGCACACCAGCGAGTGAAAAAAGATATGCCCCGCCTATTGCACTTGCACCTATACCAATTTTTTGCCAATTATCTTTCATAAAGGGCCCAACGCCTGTAGATTCTAATTGATTTTCAATAAGATTTTTGGAAAAATCTCTTGCTAATTTTAATCCTTCTTTCGTATTGTCCTTTATGAAATTTCCCGCTGTTTTTGCCGCTAATGTTAATCCAGCAGTACCTGCTCGAACAGCTGTGTCAATACCATCCTCGACTTTATCTGCAATATTTTTCATTCCATCCCCAATCTGGAGCATTTTCGCATTTGTTGTATTAACCGCACCTTCTTTAAGGTTGGAAAAATCTCTTAACTCTCCGTTGTCATCAACTAATCCTGCCCGGTCTAAAAAGCCATCGGGTTTTGTTAAACCATCTTCAATTCCATCTATTACCGTTTTTGGCATATCTTTTATTTTATCAATGGTATCCTCAAAATCTTCTTTTAAAGATCCAACTTTATCCGATACAATCGTTCCAATACTTGAAGGTATTTTTTGTATTTTACTTGGTAACGAAGAAACTGTATTTTTTATAGATGTGGTTGTGGATTTGAGGTTTCTTATAGTTCTTGGAATTGTTGATGTTACTTTGGTATATATTGTCTTAACTTTATTTAGAATATCTTCGATTATTCCCATAATTTAACCTCCTCGCTTTTAAACCTATAATTCAATTTTAAAAGCAAAATAAATTTAGGTGAATTTTTATTCGCTTTATTGCGGTCTTTTTTAAATGGTCTGATTATCCCTAATTAGAATATTGTAAATTGGTTTTGAAATCAGTTTATACAATGAAAAAAAAAGTGAAAAAAAAATGGATATTAATCAAATAACGATGGTGAAAAATATTATAGATATGGCGTTAGAAGATCCTGATGAATGTGCTTCAATTTTCAAAAAATTGTTTATAGCAAAAAACATGGCACTTGAGGATCCCGAAAACAAAAAAATGTATTCCAAGAACATTATGGAAAACAACGGCTTCTACCCAACAGTGCAAATTATGCAATTGTTTGAAGAAAAAATAGATAAAATCGATTATGCAGTAAACCAAATCGGAGCAATGTTCTTTCAATTTATAAAACGGGCAGATCCAGAATTAGGAAAACAAATTGAAGATGCGGCTGTAGCGGCAATGGCTGAAGCGGAAAATCAAACAGCCCAAGCAGCTGAAGGAATTGTTGGCCAAAATTAATTTAAAAAATTATCAGGTTAAAAAAAATGAGTTCAATTAGCGAAATATTGGCGAAATCGAAAAATTCCGATAAAAAAATCAATAACGAAAAATCGGTAAATTCACAGCAGAATCACCCTCCGGTAAAAAAGATCAAAAAGATCAAAAGAGTTTCTTCGATTAGTGATATTTTAGATAAAAATTCGGTCGATAAATCAAAATTGAAATCGTATAAAAAAAATATTGTTTCTTCATATCCAAAATCGAACATGGCGACGATGCCTAGAAAAACACCGGATGCGTTGATAGCAAAAAATCCTGTGCAACCCATAGATCCAAAAGGAGATTTTTCTGTAAGTTCCCTTAGTGATGTTCTTCCTATTACTTTGGATTTAGTTGTTAAACCTGAAGAAATGACACTTATTAAAAAAATGTTGGAAAAGCGCATCAATGTTACTGCAATAGAAGACAATGTCAATATGATAAAAATCGGAATATCTGTTGTGAAAAGAGTTCTTTCATTATATAATATTTCAGGTGATGGTAATAAAAAATCGGATTCTCCTTATGACAATCTGATTTTATGCTAGGATTTTTTTCATTAATTTTTTAATTCATGTTTTACAATTTTTGGGAATTTTTAGCACTTTATATTTAAACAATAATATTAAATCCAATCTAAAAACAAGGATTCTTTTTAGATTCTTTTTAGATTCAGAAAAAAGAAACTTTAGAGGTAAAAAAAAAATGTCTATGCAAGAAACTCAAGATTTAATAACGAAAATGGTGGTTCAAAACGAAAATATTGGCGACGGTATTTCATCTGTTGAATTGGTTAAAGAATTCTCAGTTGATTTGGTTGCAAACGTATCGTTTATCGATATTTTGATCGAAACCACTAATGGGGCGAGGACCATAAAACCTCATAAAATAATATCGAGCATATATATCGAACCAAACAGCCGATTAGCAGCCGTGAATATTTCTGGAGAAGAGGCTAACGAATTAATGAAGGCCAAATATCCTGGAATGAGCAATCCAGATCCCGATGATACCAAGCTTATCCAAACCGAGCTATATAGGTTTGATTTTACTGATTATATGCAAAAAATGAAATTATCTTTGCCGGCTTCAGCAAAATCATTAAATATCAAGATTACCTTTGCTTCTGCCACCACCTTTTGCCCAGATTGGATTGTAACAGATACAGTCGTGGCGAAGTTAACAATCAGGGTGGTTCAAGACAAAGCTATTGAATCTCGCGGATATCGCAGATATTTCACTCAAGACATCACGCTTGTTGCTGCAACTGGTAAGTTCCAAGAAATCGCTTTACCACGAACCGGATTATTAGATTCTTTCTTTTTGTTACCAAGTGGTTCGATTGACGACATCCAAGTGGAAAAAGACGATGAAAAATATCCATTGAAGTCCTTTTCTGGATTAGAAATAGCGGTTGCACGTTTACACAATGATGAAATATTTGGTAGTGGATACATTTACTGTGATCTCGCCCGCCCAATTTTGGCTGAAAAAACAAGAACATTGAAGCTAAAAGTGAAAAATCTAGGCGCAGTAAACGATACCTTAAGAATTATTTACGAATACGTACATTTCGATTAAAATTTTTTTAGGAAATTTTTTTTTAATTTACAATCAAAGGAGTTTTTATTATGAGTTCAATCAAACAAATACTATTTACCCCCAATTCACCACTTTCATCAGATATATGTGAAAATCTCGTAAAATTTGAAGATAAAAAACACGAATTAAAAATTTTATCGGCTTCGCATGAATTTGTCGTTGGAAGTGATACTGGAAACGCTGAAGTGATTAAAACATATAAAATACCGCTCCCCAATAAACCTTATATTTTGTTAGGTTATGCAGTAAAACCTTTATTGAATTCATTAAAATTTGATGCAGGAGAAGATAATCGCTTTTGGTTATTTGCCCCTACTTCGAAACAATTGAAAGAATTTGGGGGCTTAGACGGTCATCAAATAACACCGAATCGAGGTCGATTTTTCACCCTGCACACTTCCGAAGTATACAAAGGAGAACTTTCCGTGCGATTTAAGGTCACTCCTTCCAATTTGGATTTATTAAAGCGTGCAAGATTAAGACTAATGCTTAATTTGGGATTTTTATATGATATATAATAAAAAAGAGGAAAAGTAAAATGAGCATAGCAAAAAACATAACATTCTTGGAAAATATTCCTTTATTCTTCAAATCTAGTTTAATATTTGAAGATGAAATACTAAATATACCCGCTGGATCCCAAGCTTCGATTGATTTATCTTTTTCACCATATTATGCGAAAATAATGGCAATCGGGTTTGTAGAAAATGGTGCTGCACCATCAGGAAATGTTAGAATAGAACTAAAAAGTCAAACATTTTTAAAATCTGGATGGGGACCATTAGCCCCTGCAAGCATTTCTAATTTCGGATCAGTTTATTTGGACTCCAAATTCGTAAACGTGGCGGAAATTTTTGAATATACACACCCGGTAATACACCCTGTTGAAGAAGTTTTTACTTTAACAGTAATAAACGGAGATGCTAGTCCAACCAATATCAGATTTTTGATTTTAGCAGAATTATATACTGATTATGATATTCCAGAACCCTTTTATGGCAAAGAATTTATCGGAAGAACTATAATTGAAAAGAAAATTACATCAGGAGCAGATGGCGAAATAACAGAAGAAATTCTTGATTTTGTCCATGTTTTTAATAAATGGGAAATATGGAGTTTTGGTTGTGAAGCAATGGCAAATTCCTTAGCCACGTCATACGATACCTATTTCACATTAAAAAATCCTACCCCGAAATTGAATTCATTTGATTTTACTCCATACGGAAAATTTAAAGTCAAATCCCAAAGAATAATGAATCTCACTAAGCCTATTTATGGACAAGGTCAAAAACTTAAACTAAACATAGAAAATGGAGATGGTACTGCAAACACCCAATTTAATTTTTGGGCGGAAATTGCATTTTACAAATAAAAAAAAGGTGAAAATCATGTTTTATAAGAAAAAAGGAAAATACTACGAATTAAAAAATCATTGGATGATGCCCCAACTAATTTCGATTAATGAAAACGAAACCAAAAGAGATGATCTTAAATTCGATACTCCAATGGTGTATCTGAGTTCAAAAATCGAAACCGTTGACGGGGATAACGAATATATCGGAATGGACAACATGAGTTTCCCAAATCCATTTAAAGACGGCCAACCTACATTTGGATGGTTTAAAGCTTATCCTGGCAAAAAAATAGATTTTGTTAACCCCTTTATTATTCAAAGTTTTGAGAATTTCAGACAATGGATGAAAAATGGTTTAACTTCATCAAGTTTTATTGTGAATATCGAAGCAGGAAGACTTGAATTGGCAGATCCTAGCAAAATCGCAATCGATTCCGAAAATGTTATTTGGTCCGATGAAAGGTTTTTCTATCTCGATGGCAAGGTTGTTAAATTACAATTTCAAGGAAATCTCATAAAAGAAATTAATCTAAACGATACCACTCCGAAATTTAAATATTATATCTCTCCAATCTTCGATTTTTATATTATTGACAAAATAAAGGTTAGACAAATCGGTGAAAACAGATCAAATGACGCTGCTCGAATTAGAATGATCACATCAAACAAGCGCGCAAACTTTTCAAAAATATTGGGTCAAAAATGGGAAGGAAACTATGATCCGACGGATTATTCCAAAGAATTCTCTGTTTCTCCTGCAGATTTTTATAACGAAATTGGTGGTGGAAAGAAAGGAGGAATAATTTGTCCAACAGCAATGATGGGTGCAAATTGTGTGGCTTCAAAAGAATACACAGAACAACTTTTTCAGATGCCAATCCATACCGCTACAGATTTGGTATTCGAAATAGATAATCTTGAGAATCCAGGAGTTTTTACAGACCTATCTTATGAATTAATCTTTGAAATTTCGTTTTACAAATACATGGATTAAATTAGTTTCAGGAGCCAACAACAATGAATAGTCAAGTTCAAACAATGGAATTTCCAAGAGATGGCGAACATTGCATAATTCCAGCAAATAGCGGATGGGTAAGATTTCATTCCATAACTTATGCAGAAGGGTTAATGTTGTTCCGAGAATTTTCAATATCCGTTAACGATGATAATGCTGACAAGATGTTCGTTGGGATTACTTCTCCCGATCATATGGTTTTATTTCCTGAAAACAAGGATCCGTCAAAAAAATATTTTCCTGTCGGACCGTTTAGATGTGCATTCGGAAGTATCGAACATGAATTTAAAGATGAATTTCAAAGTTTTAATTTTGATTTCTGGGTATTAAACACTCATTATGAACCTATCGAAATCGAATTATGCGCGGTAATTAAATTCATGAAAAGAACCAAATGATTTTTTTTAATAATACGGATGTGAAAAAAAAATGAAAATAACAAAATCGGATAAAATTAATGTTTTTTCTTTGAATGATAAAAAAATAATTCAAATATCTACAAAAAAACTTAACAAAACTAAAAGAAGAAATAAAAAGCAGAAAATAAACACTCTTGAACCTAAAAAAATTCAAACGGAATCAAAACCCGCACCCGTTCAAAAAACAAATCAACCAAATCTACTTGCTGCAAACCAACAAAGACCGCAAATAACGATTAAAAGAGCCATTCCAAGAAAAGTAATTCAGAAGAGGACGACTGTTAAGAGAACTATTCAAAAGAAAACAATCTTGAGAAAAACAACTACCAGAAAACCGATACCGAGAAAAGTAATATCAAAGAAAACCACAGTTAAAAAAACTGCTCCGAAGAAAACAACGATCAAAAAAGCGGTACCAAGAAAAGTAATTCAAAAGAGAACGGCTGTCAAGAGAACGACTCCTAAGAAAAAAACCCTAAGAAAAGTAATACCAAAGAAAACGGCAGTTAAAAAAGAAGAAATTGTGAAAAAAGAAAAAATTTCCATTTCAGATATAATCTCAAACGTCGATGGTGAAGAATTGTCTTTAGAAGATGCTATGAAAAAATTAAATGCTCAAAAAGTCCAAATGGATGAAATGCTTAATAAATTAAACGAGAGTGTCAAAAACAGCATTGATTCTAGCGGTCAAGAACAGAATAATTAATTTTTTTTCTTCACTTTTAAACACCGTAATTAAAACAAATGAATAATAAAAGAAGTGATCTAAATGGTTACAAAAAATCGAAAAAATGCGGCAGGAATCAAATTCTTCGTGGATGATGTTAATGCTCGAGGTAAAAAAATCTATAACCTTGAAAACATAACCACAAAAAACTTAAAAATTTTTAAAGATAATTCAGAATCCAAAAATATTGTATCAGATGGAGAGATAGATTTCGATCTCGACGATATTAAGGACGTATTAATAACATCTCCTTCAGAAAATCAAGCTTTAATATACAGTGGAGGAAAATGGGCTAATGGAGATACACCTGGATATGAGGGACAAGCAAATACAGCTAGTAATGTTGGTGTTGGAAGCGATATATTTAAACAAAAGACAGATGATGATCTCGAATTTAAGAAAATAAAAGCAGGTAACCAGATTTCCATTACGCCGGGAGATTTAGATATCGAAATTGCTACCGATAATGTTTGTGCTGAAGATGATTCACGATTAAGTGATAAAAGAGATCCAAATCCTCATAATCATGCCGACTCCGATACTGGAGGACTAATTACTCACAGCATGATTCCCGATGATGATCTCCCCAAACATAGAGTTATCGATGATAACGATATTGATGCGGTAAAATTATGGAGTTCAAGCAAAATTGCTTCGTTTATCAGTCAAAGATTGGCACATTTAGACTGGCAAGAATCCGTATTAAATTTTTATGATCCTTCTGTTAGTTTACCAACCATCCCAGTTTTAGGAGATAGATATATCGCAAGCCAATCGGGAAATGGTTGGATTGAAAACAATATATATGAATGGAACGGAACAAGTTGGGAAGAAACAATAGTAGATGAAGGAACAGTTTCGGTGGTAGAAAATGAAGACAAACCATATAAATATACTGAGGGATCTGGATGGGAAGAATTTATCAATATCAATGCCAGTGTAGGACCTATTGTAGAAACTAAAAATGTCGATGTCGATGCGTTAAATGACTATAAAGTTCCTGCAGGAATTGAAGATTGGGGAACTACGGGAAATCCGCTGAATTGGAACATCAGCAGATCTGACCTTGGGGACGCAACCGCATACATCACAATTGTTGATTATGATAATCATCTTAACACAGTAAAAATTGATGATGTCGATATTTCTTATAGTTTAGCTTTATCAAAAGATATTAATCAAACATCTGGAAGAATTGAATTCCATTTGTTGTTTTCCGATGTCCAGAAACCATTTTACATTAAATTATTAGATACTACGGTAGATGCAGTCTATCTTACTATTGAAAACGGAATTTTAAAATATAAAAATTCATCTAATCAAGATATTGAAATCTGTTCTGTGGTATCGAATGAGTGGATTCATTTCGTGCTTGAATTTAATTGTAATGGAGGAGTTAGTTCCAAATTCAATCTTGGAGTAGCAGGAGGATCATTAATCGAATATGGATTTAATAATGATCGACTCACAATTACAAAATTTGAATTTCATACCAGCACTGGTCAAAATAATTATCAAATATATGTGGATGCCGTGGGATTTTCCTGGAATTCATATAAAAACTACTCTAATTTTGCAGATGGTATGGTTGTTGGAAAAGGAATTCATGCGCCCGTAGGAATATTCGATGAATTAATCGGATTCGAACCTGAAATCGTTTCTAAAAACACTGCCTTCAACAAAAACTTTGGAATTGGAGCAGGAGATGTTTGTGAAGGAAATGACTCTAGATTATCTGATGATAGAATACCAACAACTCACGATAATTCAAAACATTCTACTAATTACGAACCCGAAATCACGACAAAAAACTCCGCATTCAATAAAAATTTCGGAAGTATTTTAGGGTATGTTAGTCAAGGGTATCATTCACTTTTATCGGATGCCAGAACGCCTACAGCCCATAGCCATAACTTAAACGATCTAACCGAAAAATCTTATAATAATTTAACCGATAAACCCACCATTCCTGCAAATCTAAATGATCTGGGAGATGTTAATGCACTTACTCCCGCAGATGAACAAGCGTTAATATGGGATCAAGCAACGTCGAATTGGATCCCGAAAGATGTGGTTGCTGGAGGAGGACAAGACGGTGGCGGAAATGTTATCGGAGGCGTTTGGAATTCATTAACAAGAGATATAAGTCAAACCCCCCATGATTCAAATGATAAATTCCGAGTAGCGATTGGAGGTCAACAACATCTTGATTCTAATTATATCTCTCTTTCAGAAAATAACACAAAGCTCACTTTAATAAAACAAGGTTGGTATAAAATAAATTGTCGTATGCTATGGAATTCGGCAAATATGGATGATTTATATAAACTACTCATATACAAAAGTTCAACATCAAATGAAGAAATAATTCTTGCTCAATATAAGTCATCGATTGCTGGGAACGAACAATATTTTATCGCCAAAGGAAATTGTTGGATTTATTCTTCTGGAACAGATTATATTTTTATTGCTTGTGAATCTGAAAACGGAAATGATTTTGATATTCAAGATGATTCTCTTGGTAAATATGATTTACTTTCAATTGAATTTGCAAATGAGGCATCCCCACAAAGTCTTAATGGTTTATCCGATGTCAACGCAACCAATCCGCCCGACGGATATGTTTTAGCCTTTGATGATGCTGCTCAAGAGTGGCAAGGAAAACCTCTTGGTGCGATTTCAGGGGAAACAAACACGGGATCAAATCAAGGAACAAGTGGTGTCGGAGTTTATGATGCAAAAGTTGATGTGGATCTCCAATTCAGAAATATTACATCCGCTTCAAACAAAATAACCGTTTCACTTAATTCCAAAAATATAGATATTGATGCGGTCGAGTCGGAAATTGATCATGATTCATTAAAAAATTTCAACGGAACCAAGCATTTCACTCAAGGAGAAATTACTGCCCTCGGAACTATTGCTACGGGGGATGTCAAAGCAATAGATAATGTGGGAAAAATAGGTAGTAAAGCTGATGGAGATATATTCTATTTTAACGGTTCACTTTTGAATCGGCTTGCTAAGGGCGCAGACGGTCAAGTATTAAAATTAAACACCGGATTACCATCTTGGGAAGATGAATCTGGAGGCGGAACCGACGATCAGACCGCAAGTGAAGTCCCCACATCTGTTGCGAGTTTTGGAGGGGGTCTATC
>JAUWMK010000381.1 GCA_030613185.1 Promethearchaeum sp. | reverse complement strand
TCTATTATCATCCTAATGAAAAATTTAGAAGGATGGACTGGTGACAGTATCGGTGCAGTGGGCTCGAGCCACGTGCCTTGAAAGAGGCACGCGTGGTTCCTAGGGGGGAAAGAACCTGTAATGGTTCCGACCTACCCGACAGAGGTTCTCCAACAACACCCGCCGTTTAATCCGGATGATATTCCCGTGTTTTACAAAAAAATGGGATTTAAACCAAAATAATAAATGATTCTACTCGTTTTGATGAAATTTATTAACTTAATTTTTGAATGAAATCCTTTATTGCAGGATAATAATCTTCTTCATAAAGTTGAATATCATTATGTCCTGCGTTTTCGATTGGAATAATATTTTTTTCAACATCATCTGAAATAATATCAAAAATCAACTTTCCATGTTCAAATGGAACAATTTGATCTCTGGTTCCATGAATAATTAACACAGGTTTTTTTATTTTAGCGATTTTGGTTATATTTGACCAAGGTTTTATAGCATCTTCAGTAAATCCAGGAACATTAATCATAAAAAGAGAACGCATGATTTTGTATGTGTCACATATCGAACTTTCAAATATTATTCCCTTTACGTTTGAAGGATTATGTGACGCAATTTCTGCTATAGGAATGCTTCCAAGCGAGCGCGCATAAAGAAAAATCGTTTGAGAGAACCCTTTTCCAGTAATCCATTTGAGAAATAAATTATATATTGGTGTAGCATCTTGAATTATATTCATAAATGTAGGAGTCCCCGTAGAGAACCCGTATCCTCTATAATCCATAATTGCGATATTCATCCCACAATCTAAGAATTTATCAATGAAATATGAATAATCTTGAGCAATCTCTCCATTTCCATGAAAGAATAGAACTGACGGGTTTTCATATAATCTAAAATGAAAAATTCCCCCAATTTTAATATTTTTCACTCCATTGGCAATTTCAAATTCTAATATTTTATAATTTTTACTCTCGCTTGAAGGTTTTGGTGATCTGCGGGGATAAAATATTATTGAATTGAATGAAGGGTTATCAAGTAATTTCTCAATTTCAAATGGCATTAGTAGGAATAATTGAATTTTATGAAGATAAATATTGTTTAAAAAAAGTATTATAAATTTTTGATTTAAGAGTTTAATATGGATGATTTAGTTGTTTCATTGTTGATAAGTATTTTTGCTGCAATTCTAATTTATCTTACCTATTTAGATGAGTTATTGCATATTCATCTTCAACCTTCTTTAATTGCAGGGATTTCTTTTACATATTTCTTTATAGTTATGCTTCCTGCTACATCAAATCGACTCCCTGGATTGCATTTATTATCTTTTGAATTTATCTTTGTGGTTTTTGGTTTTACTTTTGCTTTGGTTTCTGAAAAAATGATTTTGCTGCATGTTGAGAAGAACTCAGTTCAGAAAGTTGAAGAATTGAGTTTGATGGAACATAATTTAGAGAAAGTAAATCAAAAACTTACCAACCTTATAAGTATAGAACTTCAACAAGAAACTTTGGATTCTGAAGCATTAAAAGAAATTGCAAATGTGATAAGAAGTTTAAATTCAAAAGAGGTTGATATAAAAATTCAGATATCTTCAAATAAATTAAAAATTCATAAACATGTTAACCATGATCTACGCCAACTTCGATATTTCATTCAAATTTTCTATAATTTTTTCATTGGAATTATTATGTTCAATGTATTACTTATTGATCTTACATCCGGTATTCTTTTTTGCTTTTTTATCACTTTTATGTCACTGATTAAACACAGATCACAGAAATTCTATATGTTTCCTGAAATTGAAAATGAAACATTAAATATAGAATATGAAACGCAAACCAAAAAAATGGTAAGTGCTCTACTGCTGTTTTGTGGGAATTTATTGGGTATAATATTAAGTGTGTTTCTAACAATCCCATTAAACATAATTTATATTCTATTTTCATTTATATCTGGTGTGATACTTCTAACAATTATTAGAAAAGTAATTTCTGAGCGTGAAAAGGGAAAACCAATATTATTCTTAATTGGGATCTTCAGTTTCTCTTTATTTATGTTAATTTTAAGATTAATAAAGAATTTTAATCAATAATTTTACGAAGATAAATTTTTATATTTATCATAAGACCAAAGCCCCTTAGTGACAATAATTGGTTTCCTAATTTTTTTTATTTCTAAGATATCGTTACTTAATTGATAAACCATGGAACACCCAATATTTGTTCATTTCTCTAAATATTTACCTACAATTCACACAATAGATAATTATTATAGTATCCTAAGCTCATCTGAATTTAACTCTGGTGCTGAATCTTTAAAAATAAATGAAGAAATGGACAAATCCGACGAGAAATTTTTTAGTCCTCTTTTTAAATCGGTAAAAACAACCACGGAGTCATTTTATATCTAAAATTTTTTTTGAATTTTTGATTGCTAAAAATTAATGACTTAGACTTCCCTTTAGGTTAAATATTCAAGTTAAGGTTAATTATTTGTTCAACGATATAAAAATTATGAGGTAATATAATGTCAAAAACAAATAAATTCACAGCCAACATAAATGAAAAACATGAAGAATTTCAAATACTTTTAGAAAAATTCAATAACATGGACGATCCAATCGAACGTTATATGAAACGACAGGAAATGTGTGAAATAAAGGAATTTTTGAGCAAATTCGATGTTATTTTAGAAGTTCCATGATTAAAAAAATTGAATTAAATGTTTCAAAATTAGTATTTATAGATACATTTATGAATTTCAATATTATGAACATATTATGGTTAATAAAGAATCAAAAAATGTTAAAGAGGAAAAAAAAAAGGGAAAGGAAGAAGTAGTAAAGGTAGAAAAAAGAGAGGAAAAGAAAAAAGTAGATAATAAGTTAAAGAAAAAAACGGATATGAAGAAACAACCAAAAAACATCCAGAAAACTAAATCTAAACCCTTTAAAAACAAGTTTGATAAGAAACAAGAAACCTTAGAAGAAGAAAATAAAATCAACAAAGAATTAGAAGAAATCTCAAAATCTTCTTTTGCGCGCCTTGCTGAACCTTGTAAAGTAGATCGTGAATCTCACCTTCGTGCTGATAAAAAACCATTTTTAAATAAACAAGATTAAAATACACTAATTGTATTTACAATTTTTTCTTTTCTTTTATCTAATATTATATAAATTAACTTGATACAGAATTCTATTTTTTGATTTGTTTTTCTCTCTATATATAAACTACCTAGAGAAATATTTGAATGAAAGACAGTTAAATCAATTTTGCATACATTTTTATGTAGACTACATATTATATACATATAGAGGACATGTAAATTTTTTTTTTTACATATCTAAAGATTATTATTAATAACGGAGATTTAAATGAAAAAAATTCTATTAACAGGTGCTTTTGGAAATGTAGGGTTATCTACAATTGAAGAACTTCTTAAAAAGGGAAATTTGATTAGAATATTCGAGGTTTCCAATAAGAAAAATACTCGCTTAGCAAAAAATTTTATAAATCCAAACATAGAAATCGTTTGGGGTGATATCAGGGATAATAAGGCTGTTGAAGAAGCAGTAGAAGATATAGATGTTGTTTTACATGTTGCAGGTATTATTCCCCCACTAGCAGATGAACGTCCCGAGTTTGCAGAATCAGTTAATGTAGGCGGAACAATCAATATAATAAAAGCTATAGAGAAACAACAAAAAAAACCAAAATTAGTATTTACATCATCGATTTCAGTTTATGGTGATAGATTACAAAATCCATTTATTAAACTTAGTGATCCCTTAACACCTAGTAAAGGAGATCATTATGCTGAGCAAAAAATTAAATGTGAATCACTAATTCGAGAGTCATCATTAGAATTTGCAATATTTCGATTATCCTACATAACATCTATGGATAAATTACAACTTGACCCTATTATGTACGATGTTCCATTAGATACTTGTTTAGAAATTTGCGATACTAAGGATGTTGGTCTAGCATTGGCAAATGCAGTAGAAAATAATGATATATGGGGTGAAACCTTACACATTGCAGGTGGAATGCAATGTCGCACAACTTATCGGGAATATTTAACTAAAATGCTTGTTCTTTTTGGAGTAGGTGCTATGAAATTGCCAAACGAAGCTTTTGCTACCGAAAATTTTCATTGTGGTTATTTGACAACCAAAAAAAGCCAAAATTTCTTACATTTTCAAAGAACAACTTTGAAGGATTATTATAATCAAGTTAAGGAAAAAGTGAAGGGTCGAAGATTTTGGGGCCGATTATTCCAACCAATAGCTCGTTTTTATGTTCTATCCAGATCTCCCTATCTAAAACAAAAACGTCGCAGTAATCGAGGATTAAAAACATAAAATCTTTTTTTTTCATGAGTCCGCAAATTAATCTATGTTTTTTTTGGCGGATAATGTCGTATATATCTGTAAATTA
Organism: Promethearchaeum sp.; assembly: GCA_030613185.1. Lineage (GTDB taxonomy): Archaea > Asgardarchaeota > Lokiarchaeia > Sigyniarchaeales > Promethearchaeaceae > Promethearchaeum. The sequence goes on along the minus strand of JAUWMK010000381.1, from coordinate 75 downwards.
TTGTCGGTGGATTGAGAACTTATCTCAAAAGATGGATAAGCCACTAAGATTAATTTGCGGACTCATGTTTTTTTT
>JAUWMK010000263.1 GCA_030613185.1 Promethearchaeum sp. | reverse complement strand
AGAAAGCGAAGCTTCGTCTTTAAGAAATTTTAGAAATCACCCAAATGTGCAATTGATATGAAATAGGGGATGTCAAGAGGGGTGTTTCTTTGTTTTCTCGTTGGCGTGGCTTTCCTTCGCCACGACGGAGAAAAACATGAGGTGACAAATTAATCTTCGTTATTTACACCTCTTTATTTACCAATTCCTCTTCAGTAGGATATAGAGGATAAAAATTTATGATATCTTTTTGAAATCCTCCATACCTTCGATCTTTTTTTCGCCAATATTGGGTAATTTCGGCAATCTTTTGTTGTTGTTGGGCTTGTAATAGTCGAATTATTGCTTGTGAATATTCTTGAACAATGTCACTTTCCAACTCCTCTCGAGAACAATGAGTTATTCGGAGATAAGCTTCCCCTCGGGTGCCAATTAAATGCCCTACTTTCATTTTTCCTGCCCTTCGAATCAATTTTTGTTTTTCTTGACTAAATCCATTTTCACATCCATTGTTTGTTTTTATCGGTTCTGGGAAGTACCTATACTGAAACAACCCTGGTCGATAAGATTCCCACAATCTACACCACTCTCCCAAAATTTCGACATATCTACGGTTTTTTGAGGGCAAAAAGGATCGTAATTTGGATAGATCGGGATCAATACCTACAGATACTGCTAGTAGCCAAATTTCCTTATAAATAGTGTCCAAAGATACTTGTTGATCCAACCACTGCCGAGTAGAATCTTCGAATTCCTTACGAATATCCGTAAATTTGTCATTTAACAGTGTTACTTCCGAAAATACACGTGATAATTTCGCTAAAGCGGCTGTAATTGTGGCTAAAGTTTTAGAAAAAATTTTTGAAAATCGAAACTGGGGATTCATTTCTGCTTCGTGTTTTCTCATCTCATTGCAAGTAGATTGCAGTGTTTCGTAGAGCCAGAGCCCCCGCAGGTGTTTGAAGGTTTTATTTCGAGCTTTAATCATAACTTGAAAATCACGATCCATTTCAGCAAATACTTCACGAACCGAGAACTTACCTTTGTTTTCAAAATGGACCTTTACAGAAGAGTTTGCAATGTGGATATATAGGCCACTGAGGGTTTTCTTGAGTGGTAAAAATATAGTACTGTCAAGACACTCCAAATGGTTCCAAGTGTTTCGTAAAAAATGGTACTGGCAAAATTGGTGAGGAATGTTTGGATAAAATGTATTACAGCATTTGATGATAGTATTTTGCTTATCACTAACGAATCCTATCACTGAAATGTGATATTTAGCCAGGATCTGATCAATGATGTCGTGAAGTTTGTTGAAATCAACGGAATCAAGAATAACGGTGTGAAGAACGCGACCAGTAAGAACATCCGTAAATAACCAGAGGGCTTTTCCATCCTTGCCCGGATCTTGACCGTCAAATCCCATTAAAACAAATGGATGTTCCTGTAAAATTGCTTTTGTGTTTTCATCGATCTGATAAGATTTCAAGTTTAAGATGTCATCACAAATTCGGGCAACTGTACGGTTGCTTATCTTTAAGTTGTATTTTTTCGATAATTTCTTATAAATACTCTTGATAGGTGTGTCATATAACAAGAATTCCTCTGCAATGATCCGGAAAACATCTGCTCCATACTCTCGTGAACCGTAGTCAAACCTCATATTGGGATTAAAGGGTTTTTGGAGAGAAACGCATTTGTTGTTGGTGCATTCATAATATGTGACAATTTGATAGATAATTCCATTTAATGTGTGAACTTTCTTCCCGTTATCCGCATATAGATGTTGAATTTTTGCCCCACAAAAGGGACATTTTCGAGGAAGCCATTTTGGCCACTTAATCCGACGAGTTTCGTAATCTTCAGATTGAGTTTTATATTTCATTCTAATATTGTAAATAATTGCCAAGTTTTGAAGGTTTTGTTTTCAAAGCCTCTTTAAAAAGAAAACCGAGATGACTTTGTCACCTCATGAAAAAAAATTATTTGCACGAATTCAAAATTCTAATTGCTAAGTAAGCACCATTTTTGGCATTATCTATTCCTACGCAACCTACGGGCACACCTGGAGGCATCTGTACAATCGATAATAATGCATCTAATCCTCCTAATTTTGCACTAACTGGCACCCCAATAACGGGTTTTGTTGTTTTTGATGCTACAACACCAGGTAATGCTGCTGATAAACCAGCAACACAGATAAAAACATTTGCTTTAGAATTTTTTACATATTCATCTAATTTAATCGGATTTCGATGAGCAGATAGTATTTTTAATTCAAAAGGGATTCCCTCTTTGGTAAGAACATCAACTGCTTTTTGATAAACACCTTCATCGCTCTTTGAACCAGCTAAAATAGAAATAAGAACCATATTTAATTAAAGGAATGCAAATTCTTAATTTTTCTTAATTTTTCATAATTTTATTTTAATTTTATTTTAATTTTTTTCAAATTCTGATTTTATTTTTTTTGTTCTGTTTATTGCTGAATTTGAACTCCTTTTCTTTACATCCTGATATTTTATACTAATTTGAAAATTTTGAATAAAATTTGAGCGTGATTTCTAATTTTCCATTCATTAGAATTTAATCAAATAGATATTAAAAAAAAAACTTAATAGGGTTAAAAGAAAGTTTAATTTTGTAATTGAAACAAATTCAAACCAATTAATACAACAATAATTCGAGGATAAAAGATTGAGTACAAATATTTCACAAGAAGTTTACGCTGCTCTCAAGGAATTTGGTCTAACTGATTATGAAACAAGAGCTTTCATTGCTTTAATCACTAATGGTGTTTCGTCGGCTAAGGAGTTATCAGATAGAACAAAAATTCCATATTCCAGAATATATGATGTTCTTGTAAACCTTGAAAATATTGGATTCGTTAATGTAATCAGCGGTCGACCTATGAAATATCAGGCAGAACGCCCGGCTTATGTTGCAAAACTGGCCAAGAAGCAAATAGAAGAAAAATATCAAAGAATTGAATATGCTCTACTTGAAAAATTAGAACCTCTTTATGGCCACGAAGAAAACATAGAGTCTACCCCAATATGGATTTTAAATGGGAATGTTCACAAAAAGATTAATGACATGATACGGAATAGCCAAAAAACACTCACAATCTTTTTACATATCCCAAAAGAAGAAATGTTGGAAGAATATTTTGATTCATTTTTATACTTGACTGAAAAATCAGTCGATATCTTGATCATTGTTGATAAAAATTATCTTAAAATCAAAAACAAGAATATCTGGCGGAAATTAACATCTGTAGCTAAGATCCAAGTTATTGACAATGTTCTATTCGATGGTTTTCTTTTCGATTACGATGAAATGATTATGTTCTTAACTACTTTTTTCAAACTTTCAATCAAGGAAGAAGACATGATTTTTTTAATCTCAGAAAGTCGGTTGATAAATTACACCAAAACATACTTCAAGATGATTTGGTCAATGGGGTCCAAGTTTTTGTTGAAGGATTTTATCTAATCATCTTGAAATCATTTTATAATCGTAATAAGAAATGGAATTCTAATTATTTTTTTAACTATACATTTTTAAATCCAAATAAATAAGAATAAGAAGTCAAAAAAAACAAGACTCCGCAAATTAATCTTAGTGGCTTATCCATCTTTTGAGATAAGTTCCCAATCCACCGACAATAATTTATAGATTGATACGACATTATCCGCCAAAAAAAACTTAGATTAATTTGCGGAGTCTTGAAAAAAAAGAATATATAAACAAAATAATTTATTACATCATACCAGGAGGCATTCCGCCCATACCAGGAGGCATTCCACCCATACCAGGAGGCATTCCACCAGGAGCGCCACCACCGCCACCGCCACCTACACCTGCGATAACATCGTCAATTCGTAAAATCATTTGAGCACACTCGCTTGCTGATTTAATGGCTTGTTTCTTAACATTAACAGGTTCAATGACATTTTCTTTAACCATATCATCGACAACATCGTTTGTATTCAAGTTTAATGCTGCAAATTTCAAACCTTTTCCGTGAGCTGCTCTGACTTTCATTAATATTTCGATTTGGTCAAATCCCGCGTTCTGAGCAAGCGTTTTTGGAATAATTTCTAATGAATCTGCAAATACCTTTACTGCAAGTTGTTCTCTGCCTTGAAGTGTTTCAGCATATCGCCTTAATTCTTTTGCTACTTCTAATTCAGGGGCTCCACCACCACCAACGATGGATGGTTCTTCAATACAATCTTTAACAACGCTTAAAGCATCATGAATTGAACGATCTGCTTCATCTACAACTAATTCGGTTCCACCTCTGATAAAAACTACCACAGATTTTGGATGTTTACATTTCTCTATGAATGTCCAATTTTCATTCATAATTTTACGCTCTTCAACGAGTCCGGCATAACCTAAGCCTTCAGCATGCATATCATCTAAATTTGAAAATATTGTTGCGCCCGTTGCCTTTGAAAGTTTATCCAGATCGCTCTTTTTAACACGTCTAATGGCCGATATTCCTTTTTTAACTAAGAAATGTTGTGCCATATCATCAATTCCTTTTTGGCAAATAACTACATTGGCTCCAGTATCAGCTATCTTATTGGCGAGATCTTCTAACATTTTTTGTTCTTGGTCAAGGAAAGCGGTTATTTGGTCTGGACTGGTAATTTGGAGTTTAGCATCAAACTCTGTCTTCTCAACTTCCACTGCGCTTGAAATTAAAAGAACTTTTGCCTCTTCAATGCGCTTATTCATTCCAGAATTAACAATTTCTTTATCTAAAATTATTCCGGAGATGAATTGTGTTTCATCTAGGGCTGCACCGTCTTTTTTCTGAATTTGAATTCGATCTAAATCCACTTGAATTTTTCCATCGATTTCTTCACTTACAGCTAAACAAGCATCCACAACAATTTCTGATACCATTTCGCTATATTCGCTAATGATTTTTGAACTCATTGATGTTATGGCTGCTTTTTTGAGCATATCTTTATCTTTTGGATCAATGGATATCGCAATTGAATCCAAAATTTCTAAAGCCTTTGAGGATGCTTTACGAAAACCTTCTGTTATAACTGTAGGGTGAATCTTTTGATCAAGCAATTTTTCTGCACGTTTAAGCAATTCACCTGCTAAGATTACACTACTGGTTGTTCCATCTCCTACTTCTTCATCCTGTGCCTTCGCGACTTCGACGAGCATTTTTGCTGCTGGATGTTCAACATCAATTTCCTTTAAAATTGTTGCTCCATCATTCGTAATTGTAACGTCACCAAATGAATCTACTAACATTTTGTCCATACCACGTGGACCTAAACTGCTTCTTATAGCTTCAGCTATTGTTTTTGCCGCAAGAATATTATTTCTTTGAGCACTTTTACCGGTAGTGCGCTCTGCGCCTTCTTTGAGTATTAATACCGGTTGACCTCCGAGTTGTGCCATGATTTTTCACTTTATGATATTAGTAATAACTAGAAATTTTTACTAATTTTAGTAAGGAAGTCTAAGTCACAAAAAATTTTAAACTTTTTTATCTTTAAAAATTGTCAATATTGATGATTTTAGTAACAAATGAAAGAAAAGAAAAAATGGCAGAGATATTAACATTAACTTATTAAATTACTCTTCAATTCTTAGATTTTGTGAATTTACAAATAAATGGGTAGGATCTATTTCCAAAAATAGTCTCTCCATAGATAGCAAAATTTTATTAATCTCAGCATTCGGTTTTATCGCCTTATTGCATGTATATAATGCCAGAGAAGGTTCCAAATTCACACTATCTATGTAATTTCTAAAAAATGTAGATTTTTCGTTTAAAGATAGGTCGACAATCGGTAGATTTGCTAAAACTAAGAATCCAAAATATGATGCGAGATTTATAATAAATGGAGAAAACGTTCCTTGGTTTGGATAAATTGTGTTTACATTCTGATTTTGCTCTTTAAGTTCATGCATCTGTTTAAAAATGTAATTTTCAGGTAGAACATAACCCGATTCAGGAATATCAATGTTAAAGGGTTTAGCATTAATTTCAATTAATTTTCCATTTAAAAATATATTATCATCTTTAATTCCAATCTCACGAATACCAATTGTATTCTCTTCTCTTATTTCCGTTCCGAGATCATTTGCGACTCTTATAGATAAATTGTATAAATTTGGATTTTCGGGGGTCCATAGTTCTGGGTTTTTAAAAATCATAATGATTTTCATTAATCGGCTATTATTCTTTAAAATATTAATTTCTCTGTCTAATTTAATTATTGAAACATAATCTTGTAGCAATTCTAGAGTAATTGTTCCAGAATAATCGACTTGCCCATTGTTTCTAAAATATAATGTGAAACTTAATTCTGCATAATCGACTGAGTTATTCGACTTACAGTGAAGTTTAGTATCCATAAAATTGTTAATTAATGCTATTTTTTCTTCAATTCTTATAAAAACTTCCCCGAATATCCCATAATACTCTTTAATATTTGGGTCAGGTGGATAACGTCTTGATTCTTTTGAAGCATCAATTTTAACCGCCAAAAAATGTTCCTTGCGATTATCAAACGTGCTAATGTCAATTTCAAAGGGAATAAAGGCGCCGTTAAATTTTCCGACCTCGTTTCCATCAATAAATATATTTGCGGAATGTGCAATCCGTTCAAAATGTAAGAATATTTTATTTCCAATAAAATGAAGTGGAATTCGAAAAGTTTTAAAATACCACGAAACACCCGTAAAATCTTCCAATTTGTCTTGAGTTTCAGTATTCCAGCAGTGTGGGGTG
>JAUWMK010000013.1 GCA_030613185.1 Promethearchaeum sp. | reverse complement strand
ATGAACGGCTGTTGATGCAAATAGAAAAATAAAGAAATTAACACCAATTCCGGTTTTTAATATATTTTTCCAATCCCATTTATCTTTTTTATATGGTAAACGGAAAACAACAAAACTTAGGAAAAAGGGAAATATAAATTGGAAACACATCATATATAAAAACATCCACCATCCAACTATCTGAATCGGCCATGCTCCAAGAATTCCTGATAGTAATCCGGTAATAGCCCTACTCCAATAGAATTTTTCTTCCATAGATAATTCTTTTTTTCTTATTTCCTCTCTTTCTTTAACTTTATGCTTGACAACATATTTCTTTTTTTTCTTAGCCATGGTTGGTAAATTCCTCAAATTTCTCTGTTCAAAATACTTACTTTAAGTAAAAATATCAAAAAAATTTATGCAAATCACATGTTATTAATTTTTTTCTGCCATATGTAGGATTTCTTCTTTATATAATATTCGTTCACAATAATTACATGCAATTTTTAAAGGTTTTTCAGATAAAACTTTGAATTCTGTTAATACAGGTTCTCTATCTACATTTGTAATGCAATTTTCATTAGGACAATCAATAATTCCTTTAATTAATGAAGGGATTTTTACTACAAATTTATCTTTTATTTTAAAATCTTCAATAAATGATACTTTACTTCCAGGAGATATTAATGCTATTTGATGAATTTGTTTTTCGTCAAGGTAGATATTTTCCACTTTAAGTATATCCTTGTGACCACTACTTGAGACATTAGATTTAACATTTATGCCTATTGTAATAAGTGTGCCATTTCTACCTTCCAATCCCAATATTTTCAAGACCGATATTGCAAAACCTTCTTTAATATGATCAATTACAGTCCCTTTTTTGATTTTCTCAACATATAACCTTTTAGAATCAGATTTACTGGCCATAATTAAATATTATAAATATGCCTACTGATTAAATATTACTGATGAAGCATGAAAAAATTCCTATGAATTGTTTTGAAATATTAAAAAAAATTCTAAGCGAAATTAAATTGACTGGGAAAAATATTCAATTAAATCAAGAGATATGCATTCAATTTTATAGTAAGAAGCATTTTGTAATAAAAACAGAACTATTGTCATTTGAAAATTCAATAATTTCAGGGAGTTCAAATGAAATTGTTATTAAATTATTCAATAACAAAATTTTAAATTATTTAAACCGTTGGAATAATGAAATTAATAAACATCGGAAATTAAAATCTCTTTTTGGCAATAAAAATCTGCCAAATTTAATTTTTTCATGTCCTGGAATAGCAATTTATGAGTTTATTCCGGGAGAAAATTATTTTGATTTATTGATGACTCAAAAATTATCAAATAAATCATTAGACCTCTTAGCTGTATACACTTTCAAGTTGTATGAACAAGGATTAGTTTTTGGAGATGCTAGGTTAGGAAATATTATTTTTTCAAAATCACATAATATGTTTTTGGTGGATTATGAAGAAATTCATGAAGGTAACAAAATTACAGATTTATCTAATCTTATGGTTTCTTTCATTGATAATTATCCCGGTATTTTAGAAAGATCATATAATGGATATAACTTAAATCGGATGATTTATTTTTTACGTTCATATCATTTATTAGAAATTGGATCAAATTCTCATAATAGCTCTAATCATGAAATTATTGAAGATTTCGCTGATTTTTGGATTAAACAGATGGAAAATTCATTAAAAATTGTTATAGAAAGAAGATCATTAAAAATAAGTAATAATGAGATAGAAGAAATGAAGAAAGAAATAAAAAAAGCTTTTTCACAATATAATTCTAATCCAAAATATTAATTAATTCGTTGGAAACCCATTTTCTTAATTCTTTACAATTTTTCTTCAAAACTGGTTTATGTTTAAAAAATTTTTTTTTATGAGGGCATTCATCATCAATAACACATCTATTTTTTTCTTGATTGAATATTAATGGATAAAATTTGCATCCTGTGGGTCTAAATGAGTAAATTTTACAATGATTTGTATCGGGGTCCAAAAATAAACAATGGTTATCAATATTTTTCAATTTAATGAATCCATCTACTTTGAAGCAAAAATCATCTCTTATTAGTTCCAATGTATTTTGATCTTCAATCCTACTTATATCTTGTTTACTTAATTCCATTTCAGTATTATAACAACATTTTGCACAAGAAAGGCAGATATTCATTAAGAATCTAATATATAATGTAAAAATTGAATAAAAAATTTTTCAAAATTTATTTCTTAAGTGAAATGGATTTTGAATACATGTTTTTTGAAATTCGAGTAATATATCCGCGTTGATAAAATTGTTTTAATATATTTCGTGCTTCTCTTGCATCTTCTCGATCCATGTCTAATACTGCCATGAATTGATAAATAGAAAATTCATGAGGAAGTAATTGTTCAACTAAATTAAATAATCCCACTGTTGTTCATCTATCTCCTAAATTATTATGATAAGAAAATCGACATAAATTAAAAAATTTATTATATATGGACTTAAATTAAAAGATCAATTAGTAATAAAAAACTTCAGGAACTTGAAATGGATTTAAAAAAAATTAAAAAATTAACTTTAATTATTCTGTTTTTGTTTATCTTTAATATTTCAATACCTTTTATAATAAACTCACAAATTAATGAAAGACCGCAAGTCCCTAATTTGATAAATGAATTTCCCGGAAATTTGAATTTGGAAAATGAACTAAAAGATGAAAAATTTTCACAAAAAATTGAGCAAACACTTGTTGGAGATTTAAAATTAGAGAATTCTGATGAAAAAACTTTTGAAGTCCTAATTTCATTCAAAGATAATTTTTCAAAGTTAGATCGAATGGAATTTCGATCAAAATATACTCCTACTGCCCAAATTTTATATAACTATGATATTATTCCTTGTTTGTCTTTACGTATTTCTGGTGTAGAATTAAAAACACTTATAAATCAAGTTAAAACATTGAATCAAATTCAATATATTGGTAAAAATCATCAAAAAAGAATTATCACAGATAATAATCCCCTATCAAATAATTGGTCTTATCCATTTAGCTTAGAAAACTGGTGGATCAATACAATTGGTGCAAATAAGGTTTCATACACTGGAAAAGGGATAAAATTAGCAATTATGGATACTGGTATTACAGTACATCCAGATTTCTTTTTAAATGGAAATCCAGAACAGCCAAGAATAATAAAAAGTCGAAATTTTACATATGAAAAAGAAGTTTTCATAAATAATTATACTTATGATGATTATGGTCATGGAACTCATTGCGCTGGTATTGCTGCAGGAAGTGGAAGAATTTCAGATGGAAAATATCGAGGTGTTGCTCCAGATGCATTTTTAATCAATGCTAAAGTTTCCAATTCAACTGGTGCAATTCGTGAAGATCATGTAATTGCTGCAATTGAATGGTGCATGAAAGAAGATGTTGATATTATTAGCATGAGTTTTGGAGGTTTAAGTCCTGAAGTGTGGACTCCTGAAAATTTGGCAATAAGAGAAGCTGTTAAAAATGGTATAGTAGTTGTTTGTGCTGCTGGAAATAGTGGACCTAATTTCTTTTCATCAGGTTCTCCTGCAACAAGTTTACATTCGATTTCAGTTGGTGCAACAGATATAAATAATCATAGTATATATTTTAGTAGCATAGGACCTACTTCAGAGAATCATTTAATTCCTGATATCTGTGCCCCTGGAGTAAATATTATTTCCGCTGAATCAAAGAATTCATTATTAGGATACAATAATCGCTTCAAAAATAATTATATCGATTCTGACAAAAATTTTGCATATATTCCATTATCGGGAACAAGCATGTCGTGTCCAATGGTAGCTGGTGCAGTGGCGCTGTTATTGGAAGCGTATCCAAATAGTTCACCTGAATCTATAAGAAATGCTCTAATTATTGGAGCTAGCGAAATAGAACGACCATCTCCTGAAGGATACGGTTTATCTCAAGGTGCTGGTCTTTTAAACATCCCCAATTCACTAAAATACCTACAAATCTTAAATCAATCTGACATAAATAATCAAGCTAAAGTGTTCCCTCGCAAAATTCCTTATTCTCCTTATGATTTATTAAAATTTCCTGGAGATGAACAACAATTAAACCTTTCTCTTCATTGTGGAAAGCAACTTCAAATAGAACTTGAGTTTCCCAATCTGGAAGGAATTCAATTAAGTTATGATCAAACTATAGTAAATTCTGAAGAATATAATATAATATCAATTCCATTAAAAATTAAAATTCAACAAAACGCAAGTGTTGGGACAAGAAAAGGATATTTATTAGTTAAAAATGCTAATAACGGGGAGGAGATTTATGATAATATTTCAATTGAAATTACAGTAGCTTTTCCTAAAGCAAAAATTTTATTTGATTCGTATCATGGGTTAAATGATTTCAATCAAATACCTTCTTCTTTAAGCCTTTCTCAGATCGATTTATATCATTCAATGTATGATTTATATAAATTAAATTACAGTCTTAGTTATTCCATGGAGGATTGGACTACAAATTATTCTCCATGGAAAGATAGTGAAATAATATCACCCCAAAGCCTTTCTGAAATAGATATATTGGTTTTACAAACTCCCATTTTGCCATATTCAGAATATGAAGTCGATGCTATTATTAATTATTTTAAAAACGGTGGTTCAATTTTGTTTTTAGGAACTATTTCTGAAATGATGTGTGTAAATTCTATAAATAATCTTTTCTCCATATTAGGAGTTGGGATTTCCGTATCGACAGAAAATGTATTAGATTTTAGAGAAAACAGTCTAACTTCATCATATAATACGAATTTAATTACAGATTTCAATACTAGCGCTCAAATTTTTTCTAATGTTGATGAATATTTATTTAAAATGGGAAATACATTTAACGTCAATTCAAGCTCAATTATTTTATCTGAATTTAAGGGTAAAACTATTGCAGCAAGTTATGATGGAAGATCTCAAGGAAAAGGAGTCGTTCTTGGGTTAGGAGATTTTAACACTTTCGCCGGGGAAATATATAATAATCCCTTATATTATGGTAGTCATTCCAATTTGCTCAAAAACATAGTTGAAAGTATGCTCTCTTCGGATCCAGTCAAAATTTCAACAAATATTGTAAGAAACAATTCAAATGTTGAATTAAATATCAATGTCTTCAATCCAGAAAGTCAACTTCCAATTATCGGACTCAATTCTCCTGAAAATATTAATTGCACTTTGATTTATGGAAATGGAACAACTAAACCAATAGAATTAAATCCAAAATTAAATGAAGGCGAATTTGTAGGATCTTTCTCATTTAATTCTTCAGATGCATCAGATTTATTATATGAGTTGAGAATCGATGTTCTTTCATCATATTCCAGTCGAAATTTTCTCTATTTCTATAATAAGACAGATTTTTCTTATATTAATATTACAATGGATGTTGACGAAATTATTCGTTCTTCAAATGACACAATTCATATGAATTTTGATACTAACGAAACCCAAGTTTCAGGAAAACCATATATTGCAGTTCTTGCTAGCTCATATCATTCTAAGAATAATATGAATGAAATATCCTTCTCAAGAAAATTTGGAGATAATCAAACATTTCAACTAAACTCATCAAATATTACTCTTGGTGGAGATTTAATAGCATATAGTATTATAAATAACACTGATAATTATTATGATTTTACTCCAGATAGATACGTATTTCCTGTAAAAAATTTTGCACCCAAAATTAATTTAGATAATTCGACATTTGGTTCGACATTATTTTCAGAAACTCAATCCGATGGTAGTTTCTATGCTCAATTCATATCTCTTAATCAAGGTTATGACATTAATATTTCACCATCTGATGAAGAAGATTCAATAGATTCTTTATCCATTTTCGCATCAATTATTCCTATTTTCAATTATAATGGATTTATTAACATTATATATCCTATCGAAATTCCAAAATTTGATTTTACCTATGATAATTCATCTCATCAATTCCATGCAAATATAATCATTCCTGAAAAATTAGAATTCTTTAGTAAAGGCAATGCTATTAATAAGAGTTTAGAAACTGATTTGGTAAATAATTTCTTATTATTATGGATTTCAGTCAAAGATAATGATGGGTTTAAATTTGATTTCTTAATTTTATTGTATCCCTTTACACAAGAACCCAATTTCAATAATTTTGGTCCAATTATGGTATTTTTTGGTTTTATTTCCGTGATTATTATCCTATTACAAAAAAAACCTAAAATTTTTAGAAAAAAGGAATGAATTGAAATATTTTTTATGGAATCACACCTTTCTTTAATTGAATTCAATGTCGAAATATGATCAATATAAGAGTAAATCCACTGTTTTCCCACATAAACATTGCCCAAGGTGTTCAAAGATGGTTCCTGAAGAAGAAGGGCAATTTGGTGAATATTGTTCTGCAGAATGCGCCGGATACTTCAAGACAAAAAAAAAAAGTAAAAGAAAACGAACCTTTCTATTTATCGGATTATACGCAGTAGCGATCATAGTTTTCGTAGTTTTGGCCATATTACAGCAAAATTAAAGTAACGAATCTGAAATTCTTTTTTCTATCCAATTTTTATCTAACATGATTAAAAGTGGACTTAATCGTGGTCCTTTTTTCTTTCCTAATATAATTAAATAAAATGCTTGGAATATTTTCATTGGTTTAATATCTAAATCATTTCTTAAATTTATCATAATTTCTTTTATATTTTCTTCAGTTAATTTAGATATATTACCGATTTGTTCTAAAAATGATTTTAAAGCTTCTTTTTGAGAAACATCAATTTTAGTTTTAATTTCGTTTGAAATATTTTCTGGAATAGAAAAGAAAATTGCTTTATTTCTTAATTTTTTCTTTTCTTGAGGATTTTTTTCGTTTTCAATAAGTTCTCTTAAATAATTTAACCAATTGGTTATTTTCTCTATTCTCTGATTAAAAGAGTCAACATCCAGCATTTGTTCGATTCCTTCATTTTTTAAATATTCTTGAGCTCTATCTATAATCATTTTATTACCAAATATTGGCTTTAACTGAGCTAAAACGGTTAAAAATTTAAATGGTAATCTAATAGGTCTTTTTTCTGGTATGTCTTTAGCTTGCATTAAAGGATATATTAGTTTAATCTCTTTTAGTTCTTGATCTGATTTTGCGGGGATAAGTTCAAAGTAAATCATCTCATAACGATCGTATTCATTATAATACTGCTCCAGTTCTTCAATTCTTATTGAAAGATGCTTTGCGATATTTGTTTGATAGATTAACATTCTCAAAATTTCTGGATCCGCAATCTCTAAGAATTTATCTGGAGTAAAAACTACACCTTTTGAAGTACCCATATCTTTATCTCCCAATCTTACCCATTCATAAGCTACTTTAATTGGGCCTTGATAATCAAAGATTTTTTGACAAAGATCTAACCCAGTATCATAGGATCCTCCAGGAGTGCAATGGTCCTTACCAGCGGGTTCACAATATGTATTGTAAATCTTCCACTTAGCAGGCCAATCCAAACGCCAATTCAATTTAATTTGACCACTAGATAATTTTATATTATTCTCAAAACCACATTTAGGACAATGATATGAGCATTCGTCTTTTTCTTCATCAAAACTTAATACTCTATTGGGGATTATTGTTCCATCTTTTAATTTTTTTTGAGTGCATTTGCATTTTTCACAAATAACCATTGCACCCATCCAATTTTTCTGCTGATTTAAATAAGATTCTTTTTGATCTTCTGTCATTGAGCTTGTAAGGTATTTTGCAACAATATTTTTAACCAAATCATTTTTTTGCAAACCTATCCTTATCATTTCTTTCATTTCCTTAGTTTCGTATAAATTATGAGTCCAAATTACATCTGCTGATATTCCTAATTCTGAAAATGTAGATATTAATTTATCTCCGAAATATCTCGCATAACTTCTGTCATCTTCAAGAATTGGATTTGGGATTGAAAGAAATGGGCGCCCTAAATATTTTTTAGAAAAATCTTGTGGGATATAACTAGGAAATCTTTTTGCAGCATCTAAATCATCAATAAATAAAATAAATTTAACATTTTTACCCTTATTTTTAAAAATTCGATACAACCCATCACAAATTAATAATTCACGCATAATACCTAAATGAATATAGCCACTGGGTGTTTTTCCAGTAGCTAATATTATTTGATCAACGTTTCTTTTTTCAATTTGTTTGCTTATAGTTTCAATCCAGTGAATTGGATAATCTTGGGGTTTTTCTACTTCATTTGGTTTTTCCATATTCAACAATGGAAGAAATAATGAATAAATTAAGAATTTTATTAAAAATTTAGATATTATTAAATACTAAAAGATAAGAATTATGGATAATTTAAAGAATATGAGTTAAAAATGAGAATTGCTGTTATTAATAGAGATACATGTAAACCGAATGATTGTTCGTCTTCTCCAAACAAACCTTGTATTAAATATTGTCCAAGAGTTCGTACTGGAGATGAAACGATCGTCTTAAAAGAAGATGGCTTTCCTCATTTAAATCCATTATTATGCTCTGGATGTGGAATATGTGTAAAAAAATGTCCATTTCATTGTTATACTATTGTTAATGTTCCAGAAAAACTTGATTCGGAAGTTACCCATAAATATGCAGAAGATAGCTTTACATTATTTAGGATGCTTCTTCCTAGCAAAGGAAGGGTTTTAGGAGTTATTGGGCAAAATGGAATTGGAAAATCAACAGCAATGAACATTCTATCTGGCCATCAAAAAATGAATTTAGGTTTACTTGAAGATAAAACCCCAGATTGGGATCAAATTATTGATCATTTTAAAGGTTCTATTTTACAAGATTATTTAAAATCTTTAAAGGAGAAAACTCTGAAGATTGTTCATAAACCTCAAGAGATTACAACTATTCCAAAATATGTTAAAGGAAAAGTTAAGGATTTACTTGAGAAAATCGATAAAACTCAAAAAATGGGGCATATTGTATCCGAACTTTCGTTAGAATCAATATTGGATAGAGATTTGGCCGTATTAAGTGGTGGGGAACTGCAAAGAGTTGCAATTGCAGCCGCTCTATTACAAGATGGTGATTGCTATTTAATAGATGAACCTTCTTCATATTTAGATGTAAGTCAACGTCTAAAAATGGCAAAATTAATTAGAAATCTTCCTGGAAATGAGAAAAGGGTAGTAGTTATTGAACATGATTTAGCAATTTTAGATTATTTAAGTGATCAAATTTGTTTGTTATATGGTCAACCTAGTGCTTATGGGATAATATCAAATGTTCAAGGAGTTCGTGTAGGAATTAATATTTATTTGAATGGATATATAAAAGATGAAAACATGAGATTTCGTGAAGAAGCAATAAGATTTCATCAAAGACCAATAACAAGTTCAGGTTTTGAGAGTTCCAAAGTTCTTTTTGAGTTCGAAGACATGAAGAAAAAACTTGGTTCGTTTAACTTGGATATTTATGGTGGTGAAATTCATGCTGGAGAGGTCATTGGAATCTTAGGTCCAAATGGAATCGGAAAAACTACTTTCATAAATCTAATTGCGGGTAAAATTAAACCAGATAATGAAGTTAAAAACTTAAATAATTTAAAAGTTTCTCTAAAATCTCAGTATATTGAATATGATCCAGATAAGCCTGTATACGACATCCTTCAAAAAATTAAAAGCAGTGCATATTTTGACTCTCCTTATAAGAAGAGGATTTTAAAAGGGTTTAGATTAGAAGAACTTGAAGCTAGAATAATTAGTGAATTAAGTGGAGGAGAGCTCCAACGTGTTGCAATAGCGGATTGTTTAACAAATGAGGCAGATATATATTTAATAGATGAACCTTCTGCATTTTTAGATGTTGAAATGCGCCTAAGTATGGCTATTATAATTCGAAGATCTATTGAAAGTATTAAGAAAGCTGCATTTGTGGTTGAACATGATATAATAACTCAAGATTTTATTTGTGATTCGTTAATTGTATTTAAAGGGGCGCCTGGAATTAAGGGGGAAACATCACCTCCTCAAGATTTACGATCTGGAATGAACGAATTTTTAAGAATTATGAATATAACATTCAGAAGAGATTTATCAACCGGACGACCTAGAGTAAATAAATATAATTCAAATCTTGACAAATATCAAAGAAAAATAGGTGAATATTATTATATTCCTACGAAAGATGAGGATTAACTCAATAAGTTACGACTAAATTCGAAAAATTTAACTAAAATCAAGGCTTTTTTTTATTACTTTCTAAAGAAAGTATGAATCCTCTAAAGATTCATATAATAATATAAAGTGAAATAAATGGGACATCGAAGGCAATCCGCCCCACGTCACGGCTCTCTCTCATACTTACCTAGAAAACGTTCAAGATATGGGAAAGGTCGAATTAGACATTGGCCAACATACGAAGGAAAACCTAAATTTTTAGGATTTGCTGGATTTAAGGCTGGAATGACTCATATTGCATTTATCGAAGATCAAAAAACAAGTCCTTTTTTTGGAAAAGAACTTGTTAAGGCTGTCACAGTCGTTGAGACTCCCCCAATATATTTATTTGGAGTTAGGGTCTATCTTCGAGATGAATATGGCATGAATCCAATAGGTGATGTAATTACAACAAATATCATCCCCGAACTAAGCCGGAAAATTCAAGTACCAAATCCTGAGACTTATAATTTCAATGAGAAAATTAAAGAATTAGAAAATAAACTCAAAGAAAATGTTGAAATTAGAGGTGTTTTCTCAACTCAACCCTGGAAAGTTAGTGTACCTCGTATTAAACCAGATATAATTGAAATAAAAGTGACGGGCGGCAATAGCAAAGAGCAATTCAAATATGTAAAAGATTTGTTAGGTCAAGAATTACGTATTAGAGATTGTTTAACAGAAGGCAATTTAACTGATACAATAGCAGTTACCAAAGGTAAAGGCTTTCAAGGAGCAGTTAAGAAATTTGGAATTAAATTACAGTCTAGGAAAAACCGTAAAGGTAAAAGACGCGTTGGTTGTATTGGACCTTGGAAACCTCCAAAATTATTATACACAATTGCTCGTTCAGGGCAGATGGGTTATCATCAAAGAGTTGAATATAATAAACGTATAATGAAAATTTCAGAAGATGGGGATGAAGTAAATCCAAAAGGTGGATTTATTAGATACGGATTAATAAAGTCAGACTATATTTTACTTCTTGGTTCAATACCAGGACCAAAAAAGAGATTGGTAAGATTACGTGATAGTATCCGTCCTAGGAAACATTTTACAATTTCGGTACCTGAGATTACATATTTCAGTAAACTTAGTCAACAAGGGAAATAAGGTGTGAAAAATGACAAAGAAAGTAAATGTTCTTGGATTAGATGGAAAGAAAAAGGAAAGTATAGATTTACCAAAAGTATTTTCGATAATGCCAAGATTAGATCTTATTCAACGCGCTGTTGTTTCAACTCAAGCTGCTCAGAAGCAGCCACAAGGGCGCGATCCTTTAGCAGGAAAAAGAAACACTGCTCTTAGTTGGGGAACTGGATTTGGTACAGCTCGTGTACCTCGTTTAAGAGGATCTGGATATATGACTTCTCGAAACGCAGGATTTGCTCCTGGGGTTGTAGGTGGACGGTTAGCTCATCCTCCCAGAGCTGAAAAAATCACAATAAAGAGAATCAATAAAAAGGAAAAACATTCTGCCCTTTTGTCTGCAATTTCTGCAACAGAAAAGCATGAATTTGTCTTAAAGCGGGGCCATAAAATAGACAAAAAAACAGTTTTACCAATTGTAATTGATGATAAATTACAAACAATTAAAAAGACTGCCCAAATTATTGATGTTCTTAATAAAATTGGTTTAAGTGAAGAATTAAAACGAGTTAAAAATAATGTTACAATTCGTGCTGGTAAAGGAAAACTCAGAGGAAGAAAATATAAAAAACGGAAAGGACCTTTGATTGTAATAAAGGATAATTTTGGGATATATAAAGCTGCTAGAAATATTCCTGGAATAGAGATAATCAAATTTGAAAATCTTAATTGTAATCTTTTAGCTCCGGGCACACATTGTGGAAGATTGACTATTTGGACTCAATCTGCTTTTAACCAATTAAAAAAGTTTGAGGTGAACTAAAAAAATGGTAAATTATTATGCAATAATCAAAAGACCTTTAGTTACTGAAAATACATTTGACCTTATTGAAGATCAAAATAAATTAGTATTTATCGTTGAACGAACTGCAAATAAATATATAATAAAACAGGCTATTGAAAGTTTATATAATGTAAAAATTATTAAAATCAACACTCTGATTACACCTAGAGGGGAAAAAAAAGCACTTGTTAAATTACACCCTAACGATTCTGCAGCAGATTTAGCAATTAAACTAGGAATCTTCTAGAATATATTAATACAATATTAAATTTTCATCTTTTTTATCTATTTTTTCACTGATTCCAACATTTAATTTCATCAGAAAAATATTAATGTATTCCAAAAAAAGATTGAAATAAATAAACAAACAAAAAAAATTAGAATTAATATATAATCCAGTTTCTTTGTATCCTTAAAATTATAGACTTTATTAAAAGACTTAATTGAAATAATTATAAAAATCAAAGATATCAATATGGTTAAGAAGAAATCATCGTAATTATTGATATTATTGAAACTTTCATCCAAAAAATTTATATCATAAATTAATTGAGATATTTCTTGAAATCTATAAATTATGGGGGTCAAAATTCCTAAAATGAAAATTAATAAAAATTTAAAAATTATGACCTTAATATAGGAACTTTTATACCCAATTTCTTGTTTATCTCCCAATTCCATATGTTTGTGAATAATTTTTGACATTTCTCTAAAAAGAAGAGGGCTCTGAGAAGAATTTAATCGAAAAATTCTCTTAATCAAAGTAAAAAAAATTTGAACTGACGATGATTTGAAATTATGAAAAATTGTTTTTAAAAATTGATTTAATGATATGAAATCTATACTAAAATTATAATTATCAAGATTCAATTCTGATTTTTCTTTATGTGTTAATTTTAAAATTGATTTATACAGTGCAAGTTCAGGAGGATTCCAGAATATATAATTAGAAAGATGATAAAAAAACTTTAAAAAACTTTTAAAAAAGATTTTTTCCTCTCTATTTAGAGAATTTATCCCCCCAATAAGTTGAATTTTTTCATTCAAAATTTTGCGCGAAAATATTTTTTGTATAAAAAAAAAGAAGAATATTGCAGATATTACTTGCTCATAAATTAGAGAATTCATAGAATACATAAATAAGAAGCCAATTGGAAAAAATAAGTTGAAGAAAAAGAATAGACTTAATCGAGTGTCTAGTGAATTAATAAATATCTCGAATTTTTTTTCGTAATAATTATGAAAAGAATCTATATTTTCAATTACTTCAAAATTAAAATTCGATTCTAGTAGATCTTTAAAATATTCGTTAAATGAAGGGGAGTAAAATATAATTTTTTTAAAATTATTCTTAAAATTATTACCATAATTAATATCAGATAAAACTTTTCGAATATTAATTCCAATATCAGGTTCTTGTTCTAAAATCTCAATTAGAATTGAGTTTTTATCTTCATTTTCTTTGATACTCAATAATATTATATTCATTTGTAATGACAAAAAATGATATTTGTTTGCATGGGAATATTCTTTAAATTGGACAATATTTTTATGGATATCATGTAAATATATAAAAATTAAGAGACCTAAAGCAACAAGAATAAAAAAATAGTAAAAAGAAAATGAAAAAATGATATAAAAAAGATTTATTAAAATTAAATATGCGAAAGTAATTACAATGGCTCCTTTTTTCCTTTGATTATAAGATAAATTAAACATATGTAATATAATTTCATTATAATTATCAAAATCTTCTCCATGATTATCCATATTATCTATTGAATGATGAAATTCATGACATAAAAATGTAAATTTTTGAAGAAATTTTCTTTTCCAATTCATCCAAATCAATAATCTTTTTAGATGAAAATTATAAACTTCGAATTATTTTGAAATCGGATATAATATTGTTTAATAAATATATTTTGAATTTCAATTCCAAAATCTGATGGGACTTGAAATTTCTTATATATTGTACTATTTATAGAAAATCTAAAAAGTAAAGTTGTGGTATCATCGTTATATTTATCAATAATGACTGAAATCTTTCCTGGATATGTAAAAATTGAACTAATTTCTTCATTGTTATTACTATTATCAAATTCTGCAATCAAATTTGCAAAATTGTCCAAATCTGAAATAATATAATCTATTTCTTTTTTATTTTCAGTATTTTGAGGTGCTATTATTAAAAATAATGGATTGAGAAATTGGAAAATAATTAAAAACATTGTCAATCCAAATGCAATAATCATTAATTTTTCTAAAATTTCTGAAATTTTCTAAACTCCTCCTATATTTTGATCAATAGATTTAAGTTTTTGATAAATTTTTTTTAAAGGAAGGAAAATATTATGTTTCTCATCGGGTTCTTCATTAATTTCATCAGAAAACATATTATTTAGTAGGGAAATTATTTGATTATATTTTTCTTGCGGTAGATTGATTATTTTATTAATATTTTTTAAAAGTTTTGAATTTTCTACCAGAATTGGTGAATTCCAATCTTTATTTATAGGATTATATTCAAAAAACGGAAAAATTTCAATCTTTTTACTTAGATTATCATATGTTATTTCATTAATTGATTGAATTATTCTATTATTTCCAATTTTTCTCATCATAACTACAATATCTAAATCATTTAAGCAAGTTTTATCAATTTGAAAATGAACTATCCATCTATTTATTAAACCTTGAATTGATGATGCATGTGTTGTCTGAAATCCTCGTAATCCTGCACTTAGGCAATGGAAAAGAGCAGAAGTTTCTAACTTACTCAAAATTTCTCCTAAGATTATCAAATCTCCAGATCTATGTAATAATTTAAAAATTTCTTTTTCTTTACTGTTATTTTTTTCATTCAATTCTGGTTCAACAATATATTTCAATTGATGTGCAAAATTAGTCGGAAATTCTAAAGTTTCAATTGTTTCTTCAATATATATTTTTCTAAATTCTTTAGGGGCATACAAATCAAGAGCATTTAGAAATGTAGTTTTACCAGAATTGACTTCACCAGCAATGGTAATATTTTTTCTATATAAAATACAAAATACTAAGAAACTTGCCATTTTTATTGATAAAGTCCCAAGTTTAACAAGATCTCCAAGTGTATAAACCATCTTATTTAATTTTCTAATATCAAAAGCAACATTTTTCCAATGTGAAGGAGAAATATCTATTGAAAAGCGAGAATGAAAGAAAGAATTATTCATAAAATGAACTAAGCTTGGATGTTGTTCATCCAACCTCTGTTTACTCTCTAATATCAAGTGAGTTTTTAGGGATTCAATTTCATTAATATTCAATTGAATTTGAGTCAAACAACGGCCGTATTTATTATGATTAATATAGATTTTATTTTCAACTGAATCTTGGAATATTTCTTCGATGAAAGAATCAGTTAATAATGGAAAAATTTTCTCAATATTAAGATATTTGATTGTGAGGATGAAGGAAACTTTATTTGAGTTATCAGAATTTAAATCTGGGATGTAATTTGGAACCAAACTGTGAATCTGATCTTTTAAATATTTTATTTTTTTTCCTAAATTTGTGAAATGTGCAAAATTTAAATCATTTAATTTATTTTTGAAGAAATTTAATAGCATTTCTGAACTATCCAATATATTTTTTGGAATATTATATTTTACTATGTATAATTTTTCAGGATCATTAGTTTTGTTAAATATAAATACATCAAATAAGTGATTAAAAAAGGTATATTCTCCAATTTTATCGAATTCATTAATATTTATGGAGAAAGGATTAATATTCTGATTTTCCTTCAAAGTTGGAAAAAGATTATAGAAGAAATTAATAGAAATTCTTGATATGCCATATTTTGATGATATATATTGGTGAAAATGGGAATTTTGATAAATTCTTTGAAATAATTTAAGTTTTTTATTTATTTTTCTTAAACATAAATTGCATTGTGTAGAAATGTTTGAAGAAGATACTATTTTTTTTGGTTGACTGAAAAAAAATTCCAACATATCTATGAAACTCTTTTCATCAAATGTATTCAAAAAAAAATCGCTAACAATCTCTTTTTGACAAGACTCCTGCTCATTTGGACAGTTAATTAATGTAAATTTTCGTTTTATAATCAAAAAAAGAGAATTTAGAAGGGATATTAAGCGTATCTCTTCAAATTTTAAAGAAAGTGATGTATTTATTGAAATTTCCGAAATTTCATCAGGATTTTTTTCATTTAATGAAATTAGAATACAAGATAGGCAATCTTTAATATTTTTTTTTCCCGTGCAATTAATAATCAGTTTGTTTCTCTCATTTGTATTATCAATTAAAACCAAGGGTTTGAAAAATTTGTTTTGCATTATATTTTAACATAAAAATAAATTTTTAAAGTTCTAACTAAAATAATAAAGAAAATAGATAAGAAATAAAAAAATAGGGTATAATCGCATATTTTTCTGATTTAAATTTATAAATAGGAGGGCTTTCGAACAATAATGATATTGGATTTGGTTTCTTTATAGCTAATAATAGGAAGAAAAATCCGAAAAACTCAATGATATCAGGTATATTTTTTCCAATTACCAGACAGATTGATATTGATGAATCAAAATTTATGAAATATAGTATTACAATAATAGATTTTAAATCACCTCCTCCAATATATCCTTTTTTCCAATATAATATTGAGATTAGAATAAGAGGGATATAAATTAATGAAGATCCCCATATGCTTTCATTAAAAAAAAAATTCAATAAAAAATTAAAAAAACATGCAAATAAAATAAGGAAATTTGGGACTTTTTGATTTTTAATGTCTTCTATTGCATAAATTGCCAGAAAGCTAACAAGAACGAGAATTTTTATAGAAATATTATACTTCATTATCAAATTCCCAAAATTTAATTAAATTTTCTAACGCTTTAGCTTTAAGATTCTCAGTTTTAAATCTATAAATTTTAATTCTTCCAAATTTTTTTTCTTGAACAAAATCTATTTCCCTGAAAAAAAATAGGTGTGTTTTTACACTAAAATGATTTAATCCTGTTAATTCAACAATTTTTGAAATATTTAATTCGCCTCTTAGAGCAAGTAACTTAATTATTTTAGTTTTCCCTCTTGAAGAAAATATATCTTCAATATCTACATATTTTGATGATTTTATTGTCATTAACATCTTCGATCTATCTCGATGAGAGAAAATTTCTTATTTTTTGATTTAATTCTTCATTTAAAATATTAATAGGAATAGAATTAATTGAGCAATATGATTTTCTTCCCTTTACATTCTTTGATATAGTTTTAATATTAATGAGAGAGTAATTTTTTAGACTTTGAAGGTTATTCCATATTTGTGTGCTCTTTCGAGGAGTTTCTTTATATTGAAAACAAATCTCCTCATATTTTTTTTGAATATCTGAAAATATAACCCTTTTTTCTTTTCTCTCTAATAATAATATTGTAATAACATATAAGAGTAATGTCATGTGATAAGTTAGGATACTTAAAGCATCATCTTGTAAACTAGGTATTAGATTTTTAAAAGCAAGTTGTAATTCATCAGAAGATATATGAATTTTCCCTTTAAATTCTGTGATTTTAACGGCATTTCTAATTATATTTAACCCCTTTCTTATATCTCCAGAATCTGATATTTTTTCTGCAATTAATTGTACATCTGATTCTGCAATAATCCCTTTTTTTAATCCTTTATTAATTCTAATATTTAAAATATCCACAATTTGCTTGTTTGTATACTTCTTTAAAGTTAGAATACTACCTTGAAGTGTACTTATTGTAGATTCATCTAAATTCCTTAAAAGCGTAATATCTCGAACGATAACAATTAAAGATAAAAAATTTTTTCTGTTTTCAGTATCATTCATCCGAGTTAAAGAATAAATAATATCAAAATTTGAATTAAAGTTTTGAATATGATTTAATTCATCAAGTACTAAAACTAAATAAATATTTTTGTCTTTAAGGTAATCTTTAAGCATAGTGATTAAATCCTGAGGGGAAAAACCACGAATTGGAACGGGACAATTTAATTTTCTTAGAACTTGAACCAAGATTTTAAAATTTGATTTTTCTATTCGGCAATTAATATGCACATATTCAATTTTGATATTTCTTTTTTTTGCAGAAAGTAAAAGCATTCTTCCAAATGTTCTTGCTATTGCAGTTTTTCCAATTCCAACATCACCATGAATCATAACTTTCCTTGATATTTGAAAGGGCGTTTCTATCAATTTAATAAAAATCTTAGATAGCATTATCAATTCTTGCTCTCGATGGATTATTTGATCAGGAAGATAATTCACTTCAAAGTATTCTTCTTTTATAAATAAGCTATTTCTGCAATATTGATCCTCCAAGTAATTTAATGTCATTTATCTTTCCTCCAAAAAATAAAATCTAAATAAGAAATTTGTCGGATTAAAATAAAATATCAAGGGACTGATGATTTATTGATTTATTATTATCTAAAAAAACTAAAGTTCAATACATCGTAGACTGTTGATTCAATCCAAGTATATATATTTTGAGCGATTCCAATTAACAAAAGGAAAAGTATCATTGATAATGCAATCAAAAGACCCGATTCAATTGTGGAACTGCCCTCTTCATCCTTAACAAATTTTTTTAGATTATTCAGAAATTTCTGAAAGAATGTTCTTTTAAACATTGTTCATATTATCTTAGAATTGAAATAATTTAAACATCGAAAAATTTTTCTATAATTAGATTTTAAGTATATATGCATTTAGGATTAAGAGACTTACGTTGTTTCTTAACAATGAGGAACCTCGCTTCTTATTCTCGACCAAGGAGATATTAATCTTGATGAAAATCAAAACTTAGAATAGAAACGTCTCTAACGAAGAAAAATCTATGATTGAATTGAATTCATGAGAAATTTTCTTTTCTTAGATTGAAACGACTAAGATCCTTGAAGAAAGGGGAAAAAAGCAAAAAATTGTCGAGATTTCGCTTTAGTGCTCCGAATAGTCTGATGTCTCAATGAATACATACAAAAAAGCGGGTATTTAATCCATAAATGCTCTATTTTTTTCTATAGAATTACAATTTTAATGATTTTAATGGTATCTTCTTAGAAATATTCCTTCGCTTATTTCTTGAATACACAATAAAAATTGAACCAATTAAGAATGAAAAAATTAAACTATATATTAAAGCTCTGTCTTTGAATGTATTGTTTAAAATATTTTTATCTGAATATTCCAATATTCGAATATAATGTATATATGTACCTTTATCACCATCAATATCTACAACTATCAAAATAACTGTAAACATTCCTGGAGTTTTATAAGAGTATTTCGGATTCTTCTCATGAGATAATCCAAAATTATCTCCAAAATCCCAAATAAAAGAAATTAATCCATTTCCGGATGTTCCAGTAAAAATGAAATGAATCTCTTCATTTTTTATTAAAGATTCAGAGTTAAATGTAAAATTCGCTTCAGGCACAATATCTTCAATTACTTCGATATATTTTTTTTTTGTCATAGTTACTTCATTCCCATCTATATTATATATCGAAAGAATAACTGTGTAGAATCCAGGGTTTTTATATGAATAATTGGGGTTTGTATCATTAGCTGTTCCAAGTTCATCTCCAAAATCCCAATGAAATAATAAATCTTCATTAAAATCTGTCCCTGAATAAAAAAAGTGAACAATTTGTCCAGCAATTATTAAAGGTGATAATGAGAAAAAATCTACAATAGGAAAATCTTGAAACTCAACTTCATAATAAAGAAAATTGAACTCATATCCATATTTAGAGGTAGATATGTTAACGAAATATTTTCCTGAATGTTCTGGGTAATTAAATCTAATATAATAACAATTGTTCATATATAATGAATCATATTGATTAAAATTAGTTAGAATATCCCAATTTGGATCGTTTAAAACAATTGTATTATTATTTTTATCCAGTAATTGAAATCCCATTAGGAAAAAGTCAATAGAAGAATTATATATATATTTATTGTTATTAAAAGTAGTTATTTTAATGATTTTTTCAGTAATATTAATAATCTGAAATAAATCTCTACCATAAAATAACTCGTTCTCTAAAATTTTTAAAGAAAGGTTATAAAAACCTATAATACTTATATTAAAATCACTTATATTTATGAAGAAACTACCTTGATCTGAAATATTATATTCTTTTATATCGATTAACAATGTATCTAATTTTAAAGTTGCTGAAATAAACCCACCTGAGTAAAATTTAGAATTATTCTGTTGAGCGATTATTGAATTGTTTATAAAATAATTATCATTAAATTCCAAATTTATCTGGTTTTCCAATTGATTTGAAAAAATCGGATTATATTTATTCAAACTTATTTGCTTACAGTTCCAAAAAATATCATCATTAATCAATATTTCATCTTGCATGTTATAAATCATTAAAATGACCCATAAAGTGGTAGGAAATTGTGAAGAAAAGATTGAACTTTGAATAGAAGTTTGAAAATAATTGTATCCATTCTCAAATGGACATTCAATTTCATGAAGAGAATTGTTTATTATCCAACTTGGCGTTAATGTCTCAGGATCAATGTTAATAAAAAATATTTTTATATGGGTTTCTTCTTCTGCAGAACTATATATGTTCCAAGACGCATAAATTGAGATATTTTCATCTAAAAAGTATTCTGATTTATCAGTTTCAATATTTGGGAAAGGTTCAAACAATAAATATGCATTTGCATATGGGAAACACTGAAAAATTAAAGAAAAAATGATTAAAAGAATGATTACATGTTTTTTCATCAAATAAATTTTTTATTAATGTTTTAAAAGTCGTATTTTTCTTAAAACACAAAGTTAAAATTTTTTCATAATTTTATAATATTGAGTGATTTATATGGGAAAAGTTCGTCCAGTATTTATAAAAAAAGTATCAAAAGAGTTGGTAGAAATGTATCCTACAGTTTTCTCAATAGTTTTTGAAGAAAATAAAAAGCAATTGCATAAATATGCAATAATACAGTCAAAACCAGTTAGAAACCGAATTGCGGGATATATTACTCATTTAATTAAAAACCAAAAAACTAAAGAAGAAAATCTTCTATCAAAGAATGTTTAAGAATGGAAGAGCAAAATATCAAAAAAATGGCTACTTTGTTAAGAAGTGGGGCAACCATGTTGGATATATATTGCCCAAATTGTAATTATATTCTTTTTCGATTAGAGAATAATCAAATTTATTGTCCAGTCTGTGATCGTGAAGTAATACTTGTAAAAGATGACATTGGAAATAAAAAATCTCAATTAATCGAAGAGAAAACTGAATTAAGCAATAATATTCCAACTGAAAAACACATATCAAACAAATATGAAAGAGAAAATATAATTTTTTTTAATATAATTTCACGTTTATCCAAAAAATTAGAAGAAACTGATGATTTATTAACAATTGAAAAAATACTTTCCAATATAAATCAAACCTTAGATATAATCAAAAAATTTAAGGAAATCTCCTAATTAAGATTGAATTCAAAAATGAATGCTTTCTAATTATTCAATATAAAGCTTCTATAGTGTAGTTCGGTCAAGCATGCGAGGCCCTCACCCTTGTGACTCGGGTTCGAATCCCGATAGAAGCACCACTAAAATATATGTAAAACATATACATTGCATATCTCCAAATTATTTTTTCAATTTCATTTTTTTTTACAAGTTGCAATTTATAACCTTAGAATTGCGACATGTTTTGACATGTTTTAAATAGGAATTGCAAGTCGTTTTGACAAATTGCATGATGTCAAAAATGAAATTGTATTTTCCATTAAGAAGAGATAAATTAGAATAAAATTTGATATAGGTTCTCACTTCAAAAATGAAGGAAAATAAAAGAAAAGGAAAAAAATATTAATTATATTCAGAAATACATTCATATCCATCTTTTGTCCATTTTAAAAGATAAAATTTTTCTTCGCGTTCAATTCCAGCATTCGCACATGGTAAATCATATTCACATAAATCATCATCAAAAAATCTATTGATTTGTCCATTGTATTCTAAATCTCTTGCAAATTTCTGAATTTTAGAATCTTCTGCTTCTCTGAATTGAGCAAGATGTTCTTTTATTTCATGACAATGATTTACTGCTTCGCAAAAAATTGATCCTCCATGCGTATATGCATAATCAGAAAATGCGATATTTGATGAAGCAGTATCCCCGCTCCCTTCTGCTTCTGCAATAATTTTATTCCCTTTTTCATAAATTCGATATCTATACCCTTGAATTCGAGTATTTGCAACGTTTTTCTCATTTAATTGAGCAATAATTTTTCTAAGTGTTCGCGAGTCCATTATTTTTCACTAATTATAATATGTATGCGCAAGTATTTAAATGTTGGTAGTTGTATCTTGATGTAATTGAATGTTGATAAAAATGAATATATATTTTCCATTAAGAAGAGATAAATTAGAATAAAAATTGATATAGGTTCTCACTTCAAAAATTAAGGAAATTAAAAGAAAAGTAAAAAAGGGAAAAAAATTAGTTCCTTTTAGTTTTCTGATTTAATGATTACAATATCTTTTAAACCACAATTTTTACAAATATACTCTGATTCAACTTGGTTTCCTGGTAATAATTCACAATTTGTTTTTAAAATATCTTTTACTTTATCCAATTTTTTTAATTTTGAATTACATCTTGGACATTTTTCATTGATTAGTAGTTCTTTTTCTTTTATTCCTTCCATTCGTTTTTTACTTGGTTTATTTTCAGTTTCATTAGAATTATTAAATAATTCAAAATCTGTTTCACTCCAAGATTTGAGGAGTAAGGCCATTTTTTGTTTTGTTTTTTCATCAATAATAATATTTACGATCTCTTCATCAGGCATTTTTAACATCTTAAAGGCCATTTCTTCTATTTCTTCTTTAGTTTTAGTTATTCTAAAACATTCAGGATCAATTTTTTCAATCATAACTGGAATATCAGTTCCTTCTAGCATTTGGAGAAATTGAAGGGATGAAATTTCGATTTCCTTTTCTTTTAGTTCTTTTCCAGACATTAATAGAAATTTATCAAAAGAGATTATTTCTGGTTCTTTATCCTTATCTAACTGAACTTCAATTTCTTCCAGTTCTGAAAGCGTTATTAAGTTGACTTTTAACTTACTCTTATCGTTCTTAAAAATTTTTTCGATTTTCATGTTTTTTCACCTGGTTTATTATCCACATTTCCAAAAAAATTGCATATAAATTTCTTTAATTCCATAAAATGTCGCTAAAAAAGCAATTATAAAGAAATTACAGAAAGTAATAATGTGATTAATAATAATTGCTCTTTTTTTCTTTTCTTCTTCTTCTAAATCTACAATTATCTTGTTAAATAATTCCCTTTCATTTAAAGTTAAAAGAAATATTACAATTAAAGTAAATGCTACAATAATAGATATAAAAGAGTAAGTGTATGCCCTAACTATTAATAAGTAGATATTAAAAATAATTAGAGTAAAGGTTATAATTCCAGATATAATTAAATTAAATCTTCTATATTTTATCATCATTTGTTTTTCACTTGGTTTTAGTTTAATCAAAAAAAATATATTTACCTGGTTTTTCTTTGTATGGATAGCCAATATTATGTAGATCAGTTAATTCCCAGTTATCTATATCTTCTTTTTTTATTTTTCCTTCATCTCCTAAATTCTCTTTTGATTCTTTTTTAACAGCCCATTGATCATAATTTGTTTGGTTTAAATCCACTTCTTTTCCATTCTCTAAATATGCGTGTGTTTCGTATTCCACAGTAATATTTATCGGTTTGTCTATCTTTTTTCCTGTTTTTCTTTCTATTTCATCAACTTTCAACGATACTATAAATTCTTCAAGAAGTTTTCTATGCTTTCCACATAAATAAAATTCAGGTTCAATTGAAAAATATATTTCTTCATTGGTGAAGGACATTAACACATCTTTTGAATATCCGAGAGATACTTTAATTGATTCTGGATTTTTCTTCGCAGATATTACTTTTCCACATATATCGCACTTTTTTTCTGTGCTAAACCAGTTCTTTATTTTTTTAGTTAATTTCATAGTTTTTTTCACTTGGTTTTATTTTAAAAAAAATTATATACTCCTTTTAATTTCTTATTTTTTACATATTCAAAAAAATTAGGATTTTGCTTAAAGATTTGTTTTCGATTACACCATTTCCCGATTGTTCTAGTATAAGGATTTTTTATATACGACATTACAAAAGGATCTATCTCAATACTTTCCAATTTATTAATTCGATACAAATCTTGTTTGATTGATGTGTTAAACCCTATTAAGACATAACACATAATTTTCCAATTTTTTATTCCTGCTGCATTTAAAATTTTTATTCCATCAAATACCTGTTTTTCATCGTGAATATTATCCCAAGCAATATACCATTGCTTTCCACGCCATAACTTAATTTCAGAAAGGATTTTTGCAGTTTTTAACGAAATAGTTCTAATATTAAATCCTTGGGTTAAATTCAGTTTAATCCCTAAATCGCGAATTTTCTCTAGTATAAAATTAGCATTTTTATAATCTGTAAGAGAATTATCTAACAGCATTAATTTTTCTTGATCTTTCCAGAATTCTTCCAAATCGGCATGTTTATGTAAAGTTCCTTCTTTTTTAGGCACTATACAATTTTTAGTTAAAATTCCATTAATGTTGTATTTATGAATTTTATCTATAGTGAGATTGTATACAAAGCAATCTAAATCTATTATTTCTTTATTATTAATCTTAGTTGTTCTGGGTATTTGTAAATCTATTTTACTTAATTTATTGTTTTTTATTTCTTCTTTCCATCTATAATATGTCTGAAAAACTATACCATGATTTTTTGCTCTTTCATTTATTGACTTAGCATTGTCATTTTCAATTTTTTTAATGATTTTCTTTTTTTCTACTAAAGTAAATTTGGCTTTTTTTTGGTGTTTTAATTGTTTACCAAATAATGTCTGAGCCAATTTAATTACATCACCATATTGACGAATATAAACAAAATAAGTGATATTTCTAGAAAAAATTTCCCTTCCGTCAATAAAAGAATTCTTCATTTTTCTCTTTTCAATAAAACACATATAGCCCATTCTCCTTAATAAAAGCCCAATACTTAGCGATAGAGAATAACTAACTGAAGCAGATGCGATCGAGTAAAAACCATTAGAAGGATTTACTAAACTTCCATCTCCTTTAAAATAAGATTTTAATAAGGTACTAATATAAAGATCTTTGAGTAAAAGGATCTCTTTTTTAATAAACTTACCATTTGCTTTATGCCCATATAAATTTTTCAAAAGTGATCCTAGTTCTTTATTGTAATAAAATAGTTGATATGTGCTTTCTTTTTCTACAATACTTCCTTTTAATCCAAATAATTTTTGAATTAAATAATAAATACGATCTATATGGTTTTTTTCATTTTTAGATAAAGTAAATCCTACAGTATATGATTCTTTTCTTTTTGAATTTAGAGATAAATGTCCTTCAGATAAATACCATCCACTTATTTCACAAAATTCTTTTAACATTTCATTCCTAAGAATTGGTTTTAAGATTGGTTTCCTTACCCAAGTTGTATTTTCTATGTATTTAGATGTGTCTATTTTATTATTTATCCCCTTTGGAAGAGACAATAATAACTGATCATTAAAATTGATATTTCCAATTTCTATTTCAGAATCAATTAATGGAAATTTATGATTAAAAGTAGAAATAGTATATTGTTTATTAAAATTTGTGTTAAATTTAACGCCTTTTCCTTTATAGTATCTTTTAGTTGTATGATTTACTTTGTAGAAATCTTTGTTCGCTAAAACAAAATCTCCAATCTTTATATCGCTTATTTTTTTTATTCCTTTATCTGTTAGAATTTTATTGTTTTCTGTAAAACAAAAAGGACATTTATTATTACAACCACGACTAATATATCCCATTGCGTAATCGCAATTATACAAAGAATAATCAGGGTAAATGTGTTCGATTTCAGGTTTCAATTTATTATGAAGATTATATGCGGATCCTCCTTTTATTGCGCGCTTTGGAATATAATTATTTTTTGAAAAGGTGAAGATTTTGGACGCGTAAATTATGTCAAATTTAGATTCAAAGAGAGGTTGGAAAAATTTAACCTGGTCTCCTTGTTTTTTGTGAAATGTAGAAATTTTCATTAGTGCTAAATTTGGTATTTTTGAATCCACATCGATTAATCCGATTAACATTTTCTCACTCCCCTAATAATATCCGAGAATATCTAAGCCCTTCTCGACAATTCCATCTATCTTCATCGGTATATGTCCCCATTTTCTCTTTAAGATATTTTTCAATAATTTCGTCCTCTTGTTTCGGGTTCTTCAATACTTGCCGATATAATTCCGAAATTTCTTTGATAAATTGCTCCTTAGATATTTCACTCATTCTTATCCTTCCTATATAATTCCTTTGAGTATATCAGGAGTAAATTTTTCCCAATAATCAAAGCGATTTTGAATTTGTTTACATTTTTTTAGATAATGTTTGGCATTGGTTCCTTTTGATACTTGATTAATTAAAATTTCTCTTAGAGCAGGATCGCACCCATCGTCCATGCGAATTTCATTTAAAACATCCCTGAAAATATGGGGATTTACTAAAGTCCCTAATTCTAATTTTTTCTCATATTTTTTGAGATTGTGAGAGATTCCTTTTTGTGAAATATATCCTGGAGGAAATTGAGTTGTTTGAAATAAATAAATTGGTTCCTGGAAATAGTTTACCTGGGTT
>JAUWMK010000331.1 GCA_030613185.1 Promethearchaeum sp. | reverse complement strand
AATATAAGCAATACCATATCCAATTGTAGCATTATTCAACATACTTCTAAGGACATCAGAATCTTTTTCAACATCAGTATCAATGTCAATCATTTGAAGGATTTTGTTTCCATGAAGGAGATTTTTATCTTGATTTAACGATCCGATGTCAATTATCATTTTTTCATTATATGAACCCCAAGAACTACGCACAAAATAAATTCCAGGCATCATATCTATCGATACCATTATTTTCACCCAGGTTGTAACATTTTGAAATATCATCGAAGTTGAATTATAATATGAATGAGTGATCTCGTATAAATCACCAATTTCTACATGATTTAAAGTCAAAAAACCACTATTAACAATTACGCCCGGTATAGTATTTAGAGGATTCTTATTGTACTCGATTAAATCTTCAATATTTGAAACAAAATCACCAATAGGTAATTCTTTATTATCTTCCTGAATAATGTCAAGATATTTTTCAATATCAATACAATATCTTTCACCAAAATGATATTCATCAAGATCCCAAGTCAAATAATATGTTACTACATCATTGATTAATGTTTCATTATCGGGAGTTTTATATGATTTTAATTGAGATTCTAACAATTCAGCATCAGATGTGTTTGAAATAGACATATCTTCATTAGGAAAATAAATATTGACATCAGAACCTACTTGCATATTACTAACCATAATATCATAGCGCGAAAAAGAATTCAAAAACACATTTGTGAATACCAGTAGGGATGTAAAAATCCCAACTAAGAAGATCACTGTTCTATACTGTTTGCGTTTGACCATTTCAATTCCACATAAGAAACTCCGATCTTTTAGAAATATTGAAGATATAAATTTTGTAATTTTCGCAAACCTAGTGGGTTTTTCAACCGCGATTATTCGAATAATGCCAGCAACAAATAGAACCGGAGATAATACTGCAAAAATTAAAATATATCCGAAGAATCTCTCGATATAAAATGAAATGGTTATAAATACATCTGCCGCAGACGGTAAAGTCCCCATTAAATATACTAAATATAAAATCAAAGGGAATAAAGAGATAATAATGAAGGCAATTGAGAGTTTAGGATTCTTTTTTTCTTTAGTTTGGACTGCATTTTGATATAATGAATGTTTTTTTCGTTTCTTTTTAATCCTTCCCGATCTTGTATCATTTAAACCCTGATCTGATGATTCCTCGTAGAAAGGTGTTTCTTCTAATGAAATTTTCTTCTCTTCTGTTTGACGAAAGAGTGATTTTTCATCATATTCAACATCCATTGAATCGGATCCTAATATAGTTAGTAATTTATCAGTTGGTAGTTTCCCAACATAAGAGATAGATGAAAAACTGGCAAGAAATGTTATTCCAATTCCTAAAGCGTAAGTTAAAATAACAGTCCCCCAAGAAATAGTTGGAGATAATACTGTTGTTGAACCATAATCAAAGAAAATTTCATCTAATAATGCCCGAAATCCATAGAAAGTTCCAAAACCCGCAATTAATGCTATTGTTGATGATGCAATACCATTAAAAATTGCTTCTATTAAAAATTGATTTCTCAATAGAGAATTCGGAGCACCCTTACTTCTTAGGAGGAGAAATTCATCCAATCTGGTTTTAGCATTTGTTTTAATTGCAAAAGAACCGATAAAAATTGCAAAAATTAGAATTGGAACGTTTAAAATCTGTAACACAATGCGAAATACATTCGCGAAGAGATATAATTCACTTAAATGGTTAGATAGTAAATCTTGAAAATTACCACTATAATTGCGAAACTGTCTTTCGATTATTTGAGTTTCTTGCGAGATTTTCCGAGAGTATGAATTAAGATGGTTAAAATCAATATTATCTCGATTATAACAAAAAGCTAAACCCGCAGAACTCTCAAAAAAATAATAATACCTCTCTTCTGAAGTGGAATTCTCAATAAAGAAATTAATATCATTAATTAATGTTTGAACCGGATGAATATTATCAGCTTTAGAAAAATTATAATAACAAAACACAAAATCTGATGCCCAACGATTATTGTCAAGTTCTTCATAACCTATGACAGTATTATTTTCACTATAATATGTATATTGATGATATAATCCCATATTATAACCAAATCGATAGTATCTAATTTTAGTTGCATATATACCAACAATTTTCACATCAGATAATTCAATACTTGAATTTGATGGTTCAGAATACCATGCAGATTTTATATCGAGATTGGTTGTTTCACCCAAAGTTAAATTCATTTTATAAGCTAAATCTATCGGAATCAATATTTCTTCCTTAGATTTTGGTGAAGTTCCATTTATTATTGAAAAATAATCATCAAAACGTTTTGATTTATAAAATTCTTCATCAAATAAGCCCATGTTTACAAAGTGACTATCAACAATTTCATACCCATGAAAATTACCACCAGGTAGTTGAGAATAATTCTTATAAAAGGTTAATTCGTGTGTGTTTAGAGTATAATAGCGAAAATGGGATTCTATATCTAAAATCTCGGAATCTTGAACTATTGATATGGCTGAACTATCATCAGATGGAAAATAATCGGAAAAATTTTCTTTATAATTACCATACCCATAAGCAACATTGAAATCAATGATTTGATCAAAAGATTCGTTAACCATGTTTTTTTGATAAGAATCTATGTATAAACTGATACCACTTACCATGCTAAGGGCCAAACTTAGGCCTAAAATGATGAGAACTGAATTTTTTAGATTCTTAGACCCTTGAGAGAAATAGAAAGATAAGCGATTGCCCATTATTTATCATCTGTTTTTTAAATAATTTTAGAAATACATTTTATTGTGGTAATGTAAACATATTAGTTCGAGTATTAAAAAATTATTTTTGTACGATCAGTATAAAATTCATTAAAAATTACGACATTCAATTTTTTTCATCCTTCAATTTTAATTTTAATGTTTTAAGCAAATTGAAATATAAGTTCTTATATACTGAGAGTTCTTCTTGAGACTGTTCGTATTTTTCTCTCCAATCTTCATTTTGTTTCTCTTCAACTACTAAATTTTTTAAAGTAGTGTTGGACATTCCTGTTCCGAAAGTTAATTTCAAATTTAACTGGATATCTCTGTAAGACATTCCAATTTTGAGGAGTTTTTTTGCAAAATTTACTTTTTCTACTTCATTTTGTGTCATGAGATTCACACCTTTAATATAAGACTATTACTGATGGAGTTCTTCTGAATCTGCAATTTTTTTCAATACTCCTTGAAGTTCTTTTCTAAGGTGATTTTCATCAAAATCACTTAGTTCATCTTTCAAAATACGGTTTTGGCAGTTCGGACAATGAATATATCCTTCAATAAGAACTTTTTTCATTAGATCTTCAGAAATTGTTTCTTTACAATATGAACACAATTTTAATTTGATCGGAATCATCTCTAAATCGAATTTATTTTTTGAAAACAACAACTTTCCAGATTTATATTCTAAATAGAAAATTAATGCAAAACTGAATACTAAAAGAAATTCTGGATATCTAAGAGATATATATTCTAAATAAGTAAATCCGATACATAAAAACAGATATAAAATATATTGAACAAAAATTGGTATGGATTTAAAGAGAATAAAATTATAATAATAACTCACTCCAAAAATAAAAATAAAAGCATATATCGAATAAAAAATAATTGAGATTATAATATTACGATCCCAAAGAGAAGACAGCTCGTACACTATTATCGGAAGAGACATGAATCCAATAGCAGAAATCCGAATTATACTGTTTATAATATATTTTATCTTTATATAACGAATACTTTCAGTATGAAGATTTTCAGGATCTAATTCTTCAAAAAATTGCTGTTTTGTTTTTATTCCACATTTCGGTATGACTTTAAGAATAATCCACATAATCGGAATCAATAAAATAATTTGTAGATAATACAATGTAAAAGGAACAGGATCGGATATTAATGTTATACCCATTGTCAAAATCATGGAAAAATAGTGCAAATTTATGATTAAATAAAATTTTTTTTTATTTTTCCAAGAACTCCAATCTAAATATAATGCAATAATGAGGAATTTAAAAAAAAACAGCATAGAACTTTCTAAAAATATAAAAACCGATGAAAATATATAATTATTACCTACATATTGTCCAGAAAAAGCCATTAGCCAGTATATTGGGCAAATTTGCATAATTATTGTTTCTAGCAGATTTTTTATTTTAATTTTTTTCGCATTCGGAGTGTTATCATTCATTGTTATCAAAAGACTAGTTTTAATATATTTAATGTAAATTTTTATATATAAACTTTTATGATCGCTACATTAAATACCTAAATTAATGCACTTTTTTGTTATAGAATTGAGAATAATGATAACACTCAAATATCAATTTAATCAAAAATTCATCATTAAAAAAAGTATAGCACTCTTTGATTATTTTCCTGGAATTATACTAATGTAATGGTGGAAATTCATCATATTTCTTGACTAGGGAATTAAAAAATAGAAGGGGGATCAGCTCAGCCACTTAATACCAATTACTATTTTAAAAGTTGAATATCGATTTTAATCTTTTTTTGTTAATTATTTTTCTTTTAAACCTTTTTTGACAATATTCAATCCCTGGACCAAAAAGATTTGAAATTAATTTTCAACGATAAACAATAATACAAGTTATAACAACATTAAATGTTAAAAATCAGCAGGAAATTCAACGGAAAAGTATCTTAGAATAAAAATATTAAAGAAAATAAATAATATAAAATTTAAAAAAAAAAATTATATCATATTTTTCTGAACATCAAATAAACTGATGCTTGCATAACTTAATTGAAAGCAATCTTGACAGAATATCGAAGCTCTGGTTATTAATTGACCATTTTTAAGTTTAAAATTGCCTTCTTCTTGATCGAATTTTTTAATAATGTTTAACGATTTGCAATTTGGGCAATTCTTTAGATCTTTAAATTCTCGATATCTAATCTTGGGATCTAAAATATTTTCAACCTGATCCTTATCCTTATTATATTGGATGATTTTATCCAACTCTTGAAGCCCTTCGTCATCGCCCGAACTTAATTCAGATTTATTTGTTTGTAGTTTTCCTAATTCTCGAATAATTTGCCCATCCTTAATAATCAAAGTCCTATCAGCAATTTTCCTTAAGTTTGGATTGTGGGTTACAATAACTACAGACTTATTCGGATTTTTTTTTATGAAATCTTT
>JAUWMK010000003.1 GCA_030613185.1 Promethearchaeum sp. | reverse complement strand
TTGGTTTCATATTGAGAATCACATTTTTCAGCAAGAAATCTACCGAATTTCTTTCCTAAATATTGAAGAATAGAATCTGAGCCATTATTAAAAATTGTACCAAGGGAAGAAATTATATCAACAGGGATTAGGGAAACATTTTCATCATAAAAAAATAAACCGTCATCTTTATTAATAAGTTCTTTCATTTTCATCCTTCTTTTAAATGGAAAACTAATTTAAGCGTTTTCTTCTCATGATTTATTTCATATTTTTCCTTTTCAAATACAAGCTCCTCAATAAAAAAATTTTGAAGAAGAGCAAAATAAAATTTAGCAATAGAATTCAAGGAAATTTCTGGAGGATATTTCATCCATATAATAGGGGAATTGATTGAGATTTCAATTATTCTTTTTTTTTTGGATAAAAGTAATTTTCCGAAACCTAATTGATACAATAAATCCAGAAGATATTTCATCTGTATTTCAAATTTCTTCTTTTTCAATTTAGGTTTTAAGGAAATCCAAAGGAAACCTCCAATTAAATTCCCAATTTTATATAATGAATCTTCTGTATTTGTTGGTAATAACATTTGGAATTCAAATAAATCAGAAGCTCGTAAAATTACTAATGGAAGATTTGAAGTTTTTATTTTTATATGGGATTTAATTGCATCGATTTCAATATTTTTCATGAGTGATATCTACATGGAAAATATTTATATTAAAATTTTATTAGTTTTTCTTAAAAAATAGCTAAAAGATAAATGATCAACTTCTCAGATCTAATTATTAGATAACTTCAATTATTTTGGGTCTCAACACCCCACAAATTGTGCATGAATTAGTGAACTTACGGTTGCTCCATCCCTGGCCTAGCCGGTTTTGTCCTCTAAGTTAATTACAATTTCTCTACAGGAAAAGCTTTAACCTAATCCATCTCAAAAAGCGAATGCTTCATTGACTAGTAAAATAATTTCTTTTATTTAATTCATAAACTTTCAAAGTTTTTTCAGTCCATTATAGGCATGGCTCCACCCAATTTAGGGTTTCAAGGGATTGCCTAAATCCCCACGATCATATATAGAAATTCATGGAAGTTTTTATTCTTTATTATCAAAAAAAAAATTAAAAATCAAAAAAAAAATCAACCCTTTCTTATTGGTCGAAAACTAGTTAATAATAAATTTTTACGTTGATTTAAAAGTTCTCTAAATGTTTCTAAATTATTTTCTGAAAAAATCTTAATTCTTCGTAATTTCTTAATGTTTGTGTTATTTATTAATGCTTTTTGTTCCCCTTCAATTGAAAAAAATAAAATTGTATAAAATTTTGAATATTCTTGAGTTCTAAAATATTGTAATAACAAATCGAAATTATATTCAATAATTAAGACTCGAATATTAAATGAGTTGATTAAAATATCTGATTTTGAGTTAATTGTAAAGTTAATTAATAAATCCTTTAATATGGAAGTAATCTTTTTTTCAAGAGATTTTTTTTTTTTTTTTTCAGAACTTTCATTTTTCTGATATTGTTCAATTTTTCTGTCAGAATTAATAATTTTTATAAGATTGTAAAAAACAGATTTTTCTATTATCGATGAATTAGAAAGTTGTTTCTTTTTTATAAAATTAACAAAATCACATTTGGAGATTTCCAGTAATCTCAAATGTGGTTTTAATGGTAATGAATTAGTAAAATTTAGAAAATTTATTAATTTTTCATAAGAATTTGATATCATTATGAAAGATATTTTAAAAAAATCAGCAGATTTATGAGAAAATAGGAAATAACCTTTAATTTTCATAGTTTGAAAAAACAATACTAATTGTTTTACTTGTTTTTCCCTAAAAAAGGAATCTCCAACTTCAAATTTAAAAATATTTTGCTCAAAAGCAATTTTATAATCAATTAAGGAGATAAATTTTTCTTTTTTATTAATTGAAATATGAACATTCTTCATTTGAGTAAATTCAACAAAATAAAAAAAAGAATTTTCCAATTCTTTGTTCGATTGCATAATGAAATTTTTTTTTTTTAAAGAAGATAAACTCGATAAAATGCGATTTTTATTATTTAAAATAGCTTTTAGAGATTTGTTCTTAAATTTAATAAATAAAAATGTATTTTCTCCGCATATATCAATTACCCCAAAAATACTTTCATTATGGGATGTTTTTTTTAAGATTTTAACTAATGACCTCACAATATTAGAATCAAATAAGCAAATAGAATAAAATCCCACATAATAATTTGGAAACTTGTAATATAGAAGATGATTTTCAATTTGAAAATCTAAAATAGTTGGTCTTTTTCGAATCATCATTTGTTTTTTCAATCCAAATTATTAAAGGATCTATATTATCAGGGAAGTTTGATTATCTTCATTTTCACTTACCTCTCCAAGAGAAAGGATTACATATCCAATTGAATAAACACTAATTTTTATTAAAGAACATCTGAATTCTGAAAATTCAATTTAAAACAGATTGTATATTGAAATCTAAAAGTGATTTCTTTTGTTTCAAACCCAATATATCATTAATCAGAACAATTCAAACATATGTCCAGAATGTAAATCTAAATTGATTCAAAATGGACATGAAAGTGTTTGTAATAATTGCGGTTTAGTTATTGATTCTGTTCTATTTGTAGACAGTTTTCAATTCAACGATACAATTAACTCAGATTTATCAACAGGAGATCAATTTGTTTCTGTTGGAAAAACAGTTGATAGCATTTGTACTTTAGGAAGTCATATTGATTTCTTCTCAACTAAAGTATTTTGTGATTATAAACGTAAAACAATTTCTTCAAATCTTCAAAAGAAATTCAGAAAATTAAAATCATACACATTTCCAATAAAAATAAAGAACCATGAAACAGATTATAGAGTTTTAAGAATATTGAATAACATTACTAAATATTTAGGATTATCTTCAATAGTTAAGAATCGTGCAGCTTATTATTATCAATCAATTAAACGTAAATCCCCATCCATTCGAAATCATATCTCATTAATTGGTTTTTGTATTTTTTACGCTACGAGAGAATTTTGCTCGAATGCTCCAGTTAGTATTCGCGAAATCTGCAACATATTTAATATAATGGGGCACAGGGTTAGCCCAAGGTTGATTATAAGAGACAGTATCGATTATCAAAAATTTCTAAAAAAGAAAAACCAACCTCATAGAAGTGAAGATTTCATCTCAAGGTTTATCAATTCAGTTGTAAATTCACCTGAAGTTGTAAATAGGATGGAAAAAAAAAAGTCGCTATGGACAATCCCAGAGTATAAAAATCTTTTAGAAATTAAGTGTAAATTCATAATAAAAACCATAAATAAGGGAAGAAAAAGGTCATGGAATCCCTTTATTCTTGCTGGTGCAACAGTTTATTGTGCTGATAAATTACTCGCAAAAGATAATGATACTAAATCAATTTTAACTCAAAAAATTGCTTCAAATGCTATGAAAATTGCAGAATATTCTATCCGAGATCATTATGTAAAAATTCTCAAACCGTTATTCAATTCTGAAAGCCAATAAGTGAATGATTCAAATATCCAGTTATTTTTACATTTAAGGTTTGTCCAACAACAGCATTTTTACTTAAAACTGGGATATAATATAAATTTCTCCCCATATACGGAAATTGAACATTTTCTCGATATTCATTATAAAATACACTACCTTCCCATCCATTCCAATGTTTGTTTATAATATCTGAATAATTAGAAAAGATCATTGATAATTTTTTAGATCTCTCCTTTATGATTTGAGATTTTAATTGTTTATATTTTTTCGCTTCAGTATTTGGCCTTACTGTATATTTCGAAATATTTAGAATACTTGGTTTCCATTTCTTTATGAAATTTTCAGTTTGATCATAATCCTCTTCTGATTCACCTGGAAATCCAACAATAATATCAGTTCCAACCCTAAACAGTCTATCATATTCCTTTAATTTCAAAAAAATTGTTTCTACATCTTCAACAGAATAATTTCTTTTCATTTTTTTTAATATTTTATTACTTCCAGATTGGATAGGGATATGTAGAAATCGATAAAAGCGTTTATCATTGAAAATATGTTGAAATTCAGAATAAAATTTAACTAAATAATCAGGATTTATCATTCCCAATCGAAAATGAATAGAACCCTTTAAAAGAGAAATTTCTTTGAGTAAGTGATGCAATTTCTTTCCTTTATAATCATAGTTTCCAAGATCTTGACTAGTGATATGAAATTCTTTAATTCCTTGTGATATAAGGATTTTTAAGTGCTTAATTATTAATTTCAAATCAAAAGATTGTAAATTTCCACGCGCATTTGTAGTACAACAATATGAACAGTTGTTATTGCATCCTTCAGATATTTGAATTATAGATATCGGAGATTTATTGTTAATTTTAGGAGTAATGTTTGATTTATCTTTAAAATACGGAAGTTTTTGATCAGCATTTTCATTTTTAAAAAGAATATTTAATATATTTGGAATATCAAGAATATTAAGAATGAATCCCTTATTAGAAATCATAGTTTCGATTTTATTGTAAATTTTTTTATCTATTTGCGGGAGACAACCAGTAATTATATAATATTTGGAAGGGAATTTTTGTACAAGATGTGAAATGTAATTAAGAATTTTAGACTCGGTGGAAAGTTTGACAGCACAAGTATTTATTATCACTAAATCAGCATT
The DNA here is from genome assembly GCA_030613185.1 of Promethearchaeum sp. Taxonomy (GTDB): domain Archaea; phylum Asgardarchaeota; class Lokiarchaeia; order Sigyniarchaeales; family Promethearchaeaceae; genus Promethearchaeum. The sequence continues at coordinate 31,419 of JAUWMK010000003.1, read as the reverse complement.
ATTTATTTTTTCTTTATAAAAACCATAGTCTCCTAAAATTTTTTCTATTTTTAGAGAATCTCCTTGATTAAAAGTGCATCCATAAGTAATAATAAAATAACTTTTCAGATCGATCATGATTCCAACTGCTTAAATTTAATGAAATGATTATATTTTAAAAAAAAAGTGCTTCTATCGGGAAAAGAAACTTTCACATCCATAAAGCATACATGTTTGATCTAAAAAATTAACGATCCCCAAAATAATTTTTGACATGTTTTCACATAGTGTGAAGAAGCCCTTTTTCCACAAAGCAAAGATCGTTCTTTTCGAATCGTTAGAAGATAGCGTGAGAAAAAAGTGAAAAAAACTTAAGAATTAAAAAAAAAGGATAATCTATTTGACAGGAAATCCAACATAAAGAAGATGGTCATCACCTTTAAATTCAGAATCTCCTTCTTCTAATTTCTCATCATTAATGGAACTTATCGCTTCAGGAATCGAATTAAATTTTCCTAATGCGGTTCGGTTGATATTGTTGATTGTTCCTAACCATCCAGACACGCGAATTTCATGAGACATATTCGTGGTTTGTGGCTCATCATATATTTCATATTTGTATGTTCCTGTTGAAGTGTTAAAAACTTCAATCAAGAAAACTTCTTGTAATTTTAGTTTTTCTCTAAGAGAAACAGGACATTCTTTCCAATTTCTCATTTTTTCGATTTCATTTTTATTTAAGTAAATTCTCATATTTTTTCACTTTTTATTTATTTTATATTTCTTATTTGTTGTAATGTTTATTAAAAAATCCCCATATAACAAAAAAAATTAAAGAGCAGGAATAAACCATTCATTCCAGATCTTTATAAAAAATTCCGCACCGTTCATTGATTTGAATTTTTGATAGGGATATAAGGCGACAAGTTTCGCAAATTGATTTTCACGAAACATCAAGAGTAATAAAGTTTTTTTATAATCTGAATAATACATAGTTTTCATTTCTCCAAGTAGGTTTTTCGAGGGTAGAACGGGAAAACCTTAACCCGTCTCAGATCGAGACTCTGCACCCTATCCCCTCCTAACCCGAGATGAGTTAAGATTGGGGGGATTAAAAAAAACTATTGGTAAAATTTATCATCAGATAATGCTAATTCATTTAGAAATAATTCAAAATTACTAATATATTCTAATTCAGATTCATTATCTGGAATTAATTCAAACATTTTAAGAGGGACAGTATTTGAATTTATTCTTTCGATTTCGATACCAACCCACTCATTCATAATTTCTTGTTCGAGAATATCATAGTTAAATTTTTCAGCAAGTTCTTCATCATGTGAGATGAATTCTGGAGCCACACTAATTTTTATTTTCATTTTTTTTCAGCCTCGATTTTTTTTAAAAAAGATTAGATTAAATATTTGTAATTGCGAACTCGGTTGATTCGGGTATTATTCCATTCCCATTCTGATTCCATACCTTGTTCTTTCCATTTTCGGTTCTTATGATGACCGATGATATTTTTTGGAGCCATTTGACTTGGTTTGACAAATAATAACCTGAAGAATTTTTTGATTGGTAGCCAATTATCCAATATTTTTTCAATTTTGAAATAGCGTTTAGCAATTCTTCGCATTTTTCGGGTGATAACTTCAGGGTTTTGATGTTCATCACCGAATTTTTTATCATGTTCATGGATTAGTTCTAAGATTTTCATTATCATTTTTTTTCACTTTTTAGGGCATATTCCCTATTCCCTATAATAATAAAGAAAACATTGGTATTTAAATATATGGTATATGGCATATTCCCTATTTTGATTACATGAAAAAGGAATGAAAAAATTTTAAAGATTCATATAAAGTTTATAATTCTTAACTGTTTTTTCAATCCAGAATATGCTTTTTTGGATTTCTTTTAATTCGGTTAGTTTATGCCGATATAAAGATCGTTCGGAATAGGTTTCTATGGCATCTTTTAAAAATAAATTATAATCTGTTATATAATATCTAAATTCGGTTATGGGAATTTTCATTTTTTGTAGTATATTTGAAAAATCTCGAATTGATTTGATTTCTTTATTTTTGATTTTTTCATAATACTCCAGGATGCTAGAATATTTTTTTTTAAAATCTTCTAAGGCTCTTTTGTAATATAAAATATTTAGTTTTGGTTTTCTTCCTGAACGATGAATTTCTTCAAAATTTTCAATCATGTTTAAAATCGCTTGATCGCTCATTTTACGTTCCTTCTTAAAGGTTCCTTCGCGAGATTCATAAAAATTCGCAATTTTAAAAGCAAGAGGGATATAATCGGCAATTTTTTCTAAGATATTTCTAAACTGATAAATTTCGTTATATGATTCATTTAAAAAATTATAAATCGAATCATATTGTGAACAATTCTTGTATTCAATCCCAATAAAGTTAAAAACAAATTCTATTAGTGAATTAACATCTTCTTTGAATATCGAACTATATTCAATTCCTTTTTTCATTTCCGATTTAATTATTTTCGTAATATTCTTCATTTTAATTTTCCTATGGTTTGCCAAAAATGGCACTTTTGACAATCCCTTATAATACTTAAGGAAACACTCTTTAAATATGCCTTTTGAATTTTCTTCTTCTTTCTTTTCACCTGGTTAAATTATTCTCATTTTAATAAACCACGCAATCATTTTAGGAAATTCTTTAAATATGAACATTGGTATATACTAGTTAATATTGGAATTTTTCAGTTTATATCAAATATTCTGATATATTCTGATATATATTTTTTTCTAACTCTTTAAAGAGGGTAATCAAATGGTACAAAAAATTAAAAAGAGCGTTTGGATCGCCATTATTTCTATCGCTTTGGTTATAGCGATGGGGACCGGTGGGTATTTTATCTACCAAAATGCTGTATTACAATCCCAGGTTGAAGGATTCCAAGAAACTTCGGACGCTACTAATTGGCATTTAATCATAAAAAATACTTCAAGTATCGCTTTAGACGATAATGAAGTTTACGGGTATCTCTATGATTACGAAATACTCGATCATTATGATTTATTATCTGATTTTACAGAATCAGATTTTGACGATTTGGGTTATTTAGATTTCGTTCTTACTAAAAGCGAACTCGAACATAATGACTCATATATTCCGAAAACGAACACATATCACTGGTTGTATCTAAACGGCACAGGATACAATGATCAATGGGTTAATTTAGATTCTGAACCATTGGGTGATGTAGAAATTGAAATGACTCCAACACCTAGTAGTGTTGGAATGACTGCTTATAGCACTACAGGAAATTCAACAATTTTAAACACAACCGATAATGGCTGGACTATTGTTTTGAATATGCTTGATAGTGATTCATTAATCGATAACGATTGTGGATATTCAACATATTATAATTTTACCGATGTTACTAAATTATCTAAACTGGAAGAAAGCAGAATTTATAATCTTGTAATTTTAGATTTTAATTGCACTGCTTTAAGTTCATCGGATGTAGATTGGACAGGTTCTTATACCGACGTTAAAATTGAAAGCGATAAGATGATTTTCATGTTCAATGAAGATTTCTTAGGTCAAAATATATTTAATTTCGAAATGAGCGATGATTTAAATACAGATTATGAACTCGAAGCGATTTCATTCCAAAGAGGGACTGTCGAATCGTATACTTCTGTAGCCACAGCGTAATTTTCTTTTTCATAAAAATCTCAGGTGATTAAAAAGATGAAAAGGAAAAAAATTATCCTTTTTTTTATCTCATTTTTCTTATTTAGTGCCTTTACATCAGTAGTGGGAACTTCAAATATTGATTATTGGGATAAAGTAACTATTATGGATGATAATTTTAGTGTTGCTATATCAAATACTCCAAATTTACATTCATATAGTGGTAATAGAGGATTGAAAGATATAATACCGGTTGGGATACAAGATACAGATAACGAAAGTATAAAGATTTTTATTGCAAAAGCACAATATACTTTCTCCGTTGTATTTTGGACCGAATGCGGTGCTAATGATGCGGTTTCACTTTCGGAAAGAACAGCCACAAAAAAATGGTTAGGTCTTACAACTTGCACTGGAACTCTTCAAACTAAAACAACAACAAATTACTATGTCAAATACAATTATTATAGCGTCTCACCTAAAACTACGGGAAAGGGTTTTAGTGGAAATGTATTATTTGATGCTGATCTTTCGGATCTAACTCCTTCAGAACTTGATTTTGGGAATACAGTTGTCAATATCAACTCAAAGCAATTTATTTCCGAGTTATCAAGTATAATGTTGATCGATTCACATGTGGAAGAACATGCAAAATACGCATCGATTGTAAATACAAATGAAAATGCTGAGATCGTTGTAAAAGATGTCAGCCCTAATTTTGGAACAGCAGAATCAAAATGTGATGAAGCATCGAGTATAATAGCATCTCATTTTAATAACGTAAATTTGGGCGTCAGAAGAGGGTCAAGAACGACATCAACAATTCAACAAGGGAAAACAACTATTCCAAGGGGATCTGTTGATGACATTAAAACAAAAGGCGTTTATATTTCTCTCGTTCCCGACATTAAAAAAATCAACCAGGAAATAATTATTCGTTCACAAGATATTACGGTTGATACAAAAACGCAACTATTTAGTCCGGCAAAAATTCTTCAAATGACAAGTGTAAAGCAAGAAACGAATGTTGTTCCGATTGGGGTTGACGTTAAAAATTATGCGATTTCGCTTGATTTACAGGCAGATTTTCTTTTATATTCGACCTGTGAAATTGATCAACTTAAAGAAGAAGAAAAACCCACGCTCGAAATACCTGAATCCGAACTTGAAGATTATTATTGGGATCAATTCCTTGAGGGTCAAACTGAAGCATATCTTGCATATCAAGAAATGTCTGATGCAGAAATTGCGGCAACCGAATTTTGGTCTAAATATGGGACGGTAATAATTATTGCAGGGGTTTCATTGTTGGCTCTCGCGGGAATTGCCGGATTTATTTATGTAAAATATTTTACTCCTGTTGGAATGGTAATGTCGGATATGAGTAAGAGTAATTTAAATCGTGGTTAATTTCTAATTTTTTTTTAATATTCCAGGTTAAGAAAATGGAATCTACAAAAACAAAATCTGAATGTTATTACAACGCGCTTTTGGAAGATCCGAAGCGCGCAAATAAAATATTAATTAAAATACTTGATGAAGATGAAAAAAATATGGAAAAAAACAAGGTGGAAAAAAATGGAAATTAAAAAATATAAGAAAATTTTTTCTTTTCTATTGTTGAGTTTAATTGTTTTTTCAACAATTAACAGTTCTAATCAACATCAAGAAAAATCATCATTAATTGATGATGAAATTCCCCTATCAAATGGGGATCCTACTGCACTTTATTTACAAGATGATGTGTTTTTAGATAGAGAAGCACGTATTAGGATGATACATACTAAAGGCACTTCAGACATATTTTGGTCAATGTCATTTGGTGTTATATCATCATCCCCATTAGGGACTTATTCATTTACACCAAAACTTATTAACTCATTTAATAATTTATATTTTGTTTCAACAGGTGAATTAAATTATCAATCACCATATATCTATCATTTTAATGAGGCAACACCTACCACTACTCCCCTTTACACTGATAACGTTTGGATTACTATTGGGGGCAGATCAGATAGTTATTTATTACAAACAAATGGGATAAATGATTATGCAGATATAAGTTGTGAATTTATGTTACTCTGGTCTAATTATGATTCAAGTGGTCAAATTCTACATAATGCGCCTACTTCTAAAGTAGAGTTTCATTTATATTGGGAATTACATCCACTTTTTGAAATTAATTCGGATTATTATAATTTTGATAATATTAGAATAGAAATTTATGATAAAACAAATGCCGTTTGGTTTCAACAAGATCCAACAAATATTATTTTACAACATCCTGAATATAAAATTAGAGTTTACGACAAAGAAACAAATGATTTGGTTTTTGAAGATTCAGATTATCAGTATTTTAAATATTATAGAGAAATACAAATTGATACTTTAAAAATTGTTAATAATGCACCAGAACCGATAAATACAAGTATAATCGAAAATGGACATTACAAAGGTGCTTATTCGTTTGATTTGGATGGTGTTAATACTCAACCAACAGATTTTGTTGATAGTTCTGGTGTTGGATGTTTAACTTATATTTCTGATGAAATAGATGGACATAATAAAGTATTGACTTTAGATGATAGAAGTAGCACAGTAAATAGTTTTTTGACAAATTCTTTTTCAGATTCTCAAGAATTTGGTTCTATTGAATGGTATTGGGGGTCTGATGATATATTAAAGGGAACTACATTAACTATTTATCCATCGGCTGTTATTTGGCTTCAAATTTTTAATGGTTATATGGGTTTTTATAATGGAACTACTACAAATTTTATTTCAGTAGAAAATGATGTATTATATCATTGTAGGTTGACTTTTGAATGTGGTTTAGGCTTATATGATAATTTATTTCCAGATACATGGAATATTTATATAGACGGAGAAAAATTTGGTTCTTATAATTTTACATCAGTAAGTGATGATTTATCTCAAATTAGAATGTTATCAGTTGTTGCTCATATTAATTATAAATCATATTTTGATGCTTTTGATTTTTCTTGGTCTGAAGGTTATTATGAAGGAAGAAATTTAGAATTAAATACTTCAGAAGATTTATGGAATTGGAATGCTTTTCCAGAGTGGGAAAGCGGACATTATGGAATTGATGAAAATTTAGATGATTGGAATGATGTTAGTGGAGAAGATTGTGATGTTTCAATTGTAGATGAAATTGATGGTCGTAAAAATGTTTTACAGTTTTATGATAATAGTAATCTAAATAAAGCAAATATTAATAGAAATTTTAATAGTCAATCATATGGTTCCGTTGCGTTTAATTTTAGAATTAGTCGTGCTAGTCAATATTTTGCAATTGCAGTTAGTGATGATACATTAACTCAATCTTCTCATTTTATGTTTAGAGGTTATGATTTTCAATATTATGATGGTGTATATAACGATATAATATCATTAGTATTATCAGATACATGGTATCAATGTGTTATTGATTTTCGTTGTACTGGTAGTTCTGCTTATAAAGGATTATCTGAAAATCGATGGCAGGTGATGATTGATAATGTGGTATATGGTGAATATCAATTTAGAGGTGTTGTTAGTGATATAAATGAATTGAATATTGAAACTTATCCAGGTTATTTAGGTTATTATGGGTATGTTGACGCACTTAGTTTTTCATGGGATGATAATTATTTTGAAGGAATGAATACATTAGAAAATACAACAACATCACCATTTCCAATGGAAATCAATTATTCTACACAGGTAAATCCCTATTCTTCGGTTTTTACCAATTACACTCTTAGCAATTATCTTGTAGGAATTACAGATTTATATGATAATGCTTTAGAAGTTCAAAGTTTATCTAATTCGAGCGAAGATAACGAAATTATTTATACTCCGCCAAATGTTCGCACTTGTTTAATTTCACTTTCAGATCAAAGATCAAATTATCTCGAATGGCAAAATTACAGGATTAAAATTGACGGAAATTCTATCTATGAACAATATTTTTATAAAGAAATATCAACAATTGTTAATATTTCAATTTATGATCGATTTGATCAATATCTTACATCGCAATTTTACACTGTGCAACGCGATGATAATTTTATTAATATTCAACTTACTCTACATTCACTAAAAATTTTCAATCAACAGGAAATTTTTAATTATGTTAATGTCACCAGGGATCCTAATTATTATGACACAACTGAATCATGGTCAGAATGGATCGCACCTGGAGAAATTATTGAATATAAATTATTCCAGGGATATTATAAAGTAAATATTACTGATAATGAAAATTCTCAAAATACAGTTTATAGTTATACTTTGCAAGGAGATGATATGCTTTTAATAACTTCTTCTTATACTCTCACAAATACAATAACAAATATTGCCAATGTAAACAGCACAATTGGAAATCAGATTACTAATGTCGAAATTAATATTACAAATCAAAATTCAGAAATCAATTCTTCGATTGTCAATGTCGAAATCAATTTGACAAATGTTAATTCTACTCTTGGAGATTTGTTAGTCGCACAAAATACAACAATAAACGCAATAGGAAATAATTTAACAACTCTTTTTGTTTATGAACAATCTACATTTAACATTTTAAATAATTCAATCGATACATCTTTCACACAATTAAATTCGAGTATATATTTAGTCAATAATTCAATCTATACTGCTGTTTCTGCTGTTGAAGCAAATCTAAATAATGTCAATAACACAATTTCAGGGAATCTTACAATGATTCTACAAATTAATGAAGAATTAACCAACTTATTTATAAATGCAATGTTTGCGCGCTATTTAGATTGGACAAATGCAAGTATTGATTCTGATTATATTTTTGCTCAAACTGAATATGTTGATATTCTAAACGAATATAACGATGAATCTCTCGAAATTTATTTCAAATATCAAAATGAGATTGAAACTTTAGTGTTATCGGCACAAGATACGCTTTCCCAGTTAATTCCAAATGAAAACGTCACCTATCGTTGGAAAAGTTTGGACACAGGGGAATATTTGACCGAATGGGAAGAAATTCCAGATAATAAAACAATTTCATACGGGATGTTTGAAGATACATATATTGAAGGGGATTTAACGCTTTCAGGAGTATCAAGTTCCGATTTTATAATTGCGTTCATTCTTATTATTGCGGGTAGTATATCTATCTTTTATTCAATGAGAAAAATGAAAGCGATAAATCCAAACAATATTAAAAAGAGTATCTTTAAACAAAAAGAATATTCGACCGGGCAATCAAACCCATTAAACAGTATGAGAAATAGGAAGTAAAAAACTAATGAAAAATAACAAAAAAAATATCTTGTTAGTCGATAATCCGATTGATTTAATCGCGATTATTTTTGGGGTTGTTGCGATTTTGGGGCTGTTCAGTCTTAGAAGTATTTATTTAACATCATCAGAGTTTCCAAGTGTAGCAACCGATTCCGTAAAATTGATAATTTTGGGAATGATCGGATTAACGGGTATAATAATTACCAGGTTAATTTTTCACACAAAAAAAGGCGATAGAGTTAAAATTATTGCCAATACTTTTAATCCGTCTCAAGTTTTAGATTTTGGGTTTGCGGTTGCAAGTTATTTCGGGATTCAAATTATCATTATTCTTTTACGCCAAATGAAAATATTCCAGGTTTCAAGTGTTGACGTCTATCTATTCTTCTTTTTCGCTTCGATTTGCGAAGAACTCTTATATCGAGGATTTTTGGTGATGTTTGTTCAAATTGCCCTGGTAATAATTTTTAAAATGAAAGTAAAAAAAGAAGAGCAAATGCTTTTGGTAAATATTTTCACCTGTTTTGTTTCGGGCCTTATTTTCGCTTTAGTTCATACTGGTTATTGGGGTGATCCCTTTCTAATGATACTAACCTTTTTGGGAGGGGTTAGTCAGGCAATTTGGTATATTAAATCGAAAAATCTATTCGTTCCAATGATCGCCCATGCGGCAATTAATCTTGTTGCTTCGGGATCACTATTACAAACACTAAATCAGGGGATTATATGAAAGAAAAACACAAAAAAACAATTCAAATCATCGGAATGGGGATATTAATTGCGTTTTTATCTATTTTAGCGTATAGATATAGTTTTCCATTAGATCCTAATCCTTGGGAGGGAATTTAATGAAATTCTATAACATAATCCTAATTAGTTTAATTTCAGGATTTTCGGGAATTCTACTTTGTCAATTAATTCTACCCATATTTACTTCCAATTTTCAAAATACACTAACCGAAATTGGAATTGTTGATGCAGCAAATATTATGTCTTGGTCCGCAATTATCATGACGACAATCGGATTGATTTTTACAATCATAATACTCTCGAATCAATATAAATTTAAAATAATGCTAAAAACCCTAACTCTATCGTTCTTCTATTCGGTGATCATTCTTTGTTTAGGGTCATTTGTATTTTTATTGATAAATCACCCTGAAACATTTACAAATGTGAATTTAACGTTAAAAATTCTGAAATTTTTCAGTTATCCTACCCTGATTTCGTTGTATTTGGAAACGTTTCAACCGATTTGGATAATTTCAACAATTCTATTCCTATTTGTGTTCAATTTATGTTTTTACTATTTAACGGAGGTAAAATAAATAATGGATCGATCCAAAAACAAAAAATATAGAGGCAAAAACGCGCCTCTTTGGGGAGACAGAATCGTCAATATAATTTTCAAATTTATTTTTGGGGTGTTGATTTTTTGGGTATTATACTATCCACTTTATCTATCGGAAGAAATGGATATTTATTCCAAAATAAGTTTTATTATGTTATATTCGATTATTTCATCATGTTTGGCAATTATCGCGAGTTTTATCACAGTTGCTTTAATCAATAGGGCCTTTAAATTTTCAAAAAAAGGCATTACGGATTTAAATAAAATGCCCGATCTAAATGCCATGCTAAGCGAATTAATTGCAATAATTCTAAACGCTTTTGCTCAAGTTGTAGGATTAATCTGGATATTAAATACAAATATTGGAAATGATTCCTGGTATACTTTTCTTCTTATTTATTGTGTGTTGAAAATTACCACTCGGATTATTGCAATTTTTATAGCAACGATTATTTCGAAAAATGTTCTCTTAACTGTGAGTTTTCTAATTCTGTTCGGTTCGGCATTAGCAATCTCTTTTATTCAAATTCAAAAGGTGATAATCAATGAGTAAAAATAAAAATCTCAACATATTAATTTCGGGTGTTTTAACAGCATTTTTCATGGCTTTAATTGCTGGGATAGTAATAATTTCAAAAGGATCGAGTTATGTCACCCCCATCATTCCAATTCATTTAATGACTTTCGTCACCATGACAGGAGCGATCATAATTGCAATTTTAATTAATACAATTTTTAGAGGTTTTAAAAAGAGGTAAATCTAATGGCTCAAGCAAAGAAAATAAAGAAAACAAAAAAAAAGAAAAAAATCAATACAAAAAAAATCAAAAAGATAGGAAGAAAAATATCATCTCTGATTTTTGAAACAACCGGGAAATCCGAAGATGAAATGGTTGATTTTGCTATTGATACGAGTGCCAATATCTTAAAAAGTAAGATTAAGCAAAAAACAAAGGGTAAAAAACAATGAACACAATAGAAGTTTTAAAAGATAAATTAAAAAAGATGGATAGATTTCATCGACAACAATTATTAGTTTATTTCATGCTATTTGGTTTTATGATCGGTGAAACATACGTTTTAATTAAACTGACAATGGTCGCGAACCAATATTCGCAAGAACTCATTACTTTAGATGAATTCATCGATCTTCAAAATCAAGTATTGATTTTTGCATTTGTTTATATGGTGTTCTTAGTCCTGGGAATGGTTCTCATGTATTTTTGGATAAAATTATTACAGGTAGAATATGAAAAAGAGCAACAAATTTTGGATTCGATAAAATCAATTATTAAGGTCGGTAATGATCACTTCGAATATTTAATACAATGCGATCCGGATAATGCCACCCTTGTTAAGTCCCCAAAGGGCCTTCTATCTTTAATTATAAATTCCGAACTTTTCTCTACTCTGTATTGGTCCTATAAAAATGGTGCGACATCATTTTCTATTGACGAATCCAATATCTTTAAGGAAAAATTTGAAATAGAAGTGAAGGAACTCGCGCCCAAAATGAAAACTATAACGGAAGAGGTAAAATCAAATGTCTAGTACAACAAAAACAAAAAAAGAAAAAACCCGTAAAAAGACCGTTAAAAAAACAAACAAATTAAAGGAAATAGGAAGAAAGATATCTTCTCTATTTTTAGAAGAAACAACTGGAGGTTCTAAAGAGGAAATTAACATCGATTATGAAAAATGCAATGATCTTAAAGGAAAAGAATTTATAAAAACACAATTTCCAAAATTCTTTTCTAAGTCTCAATATAAACTTTTAGAAGACGAATCGCTATTTCTCTATTATCGCGGAGTGAAGTCAATTGTGAGAGTTAGCGATCCTAATTATGAATATGACGATGAGGAACTTAAAGAAAAAGATCCGTTGGGAAAAATAACGGGGTGTTTTTATTTAGTTGCAAAAGAAAAATGTTTAAAACACGAAAAAAGACGATCCCCGATAGAATACGATATATTGTTAAGACTTGCCTATATAAATTTAGATTTAATCGGAATTATCAACGGAAACATCGCGTTTTTTGTAGAAAGCATTTTGCTCGACACATCTAAACGACTCAAAGATAAATCACTACAACAAGCGAGAATTAAATCATTGGCATTTATGACCCATTTGGCGGTAGATCAAGACCAACCACTTCGGGATACAATTGGTGATCAACAAATCGATTTAAAAAAAAAAGACAAACAATTGAGTGAAAAACGGGATAAAGAACTGATTGGAATGTTGCACGATGGAGAATTTGATAATATTCTTAAACGAAATTTTCAATTTGAAAAAGCAAATCTAACATCCATAATTTTATTCATAGTCGGGCTCATATTGGGAGGATTATCTATTTACGCTTCGATGAAAAAAGGAGGATAAATAACAATGAGATATGGTAGTGACGATCCTGAAACAATCGAAAATATAACGCGAAATATAATGCAAGTTTCTTTAATGCAAAAAGAACGCACTATAAAAAACGAGGCTAAAAAAAAAGAATTTTTAGATCAAATCCAAGAATTATTCGCTTTTGTTAACCAGGTTGAAAATTATCTTACTCAAAAAAAATCCATAATATTTCTCGATCCGAGTTCAATAACATCATCAATTGAATTGGTTGCCGATGCTTCGAATCTTAATAAACATAGGATGTCGCGAGTTAGACAAATCCTAATTTGGCGATTGAATTCTCCATCATCATATAAAAAAAAACGTGAAGTGGTTTCCGATTTAACTTTCAAATATGTCGAATATTTCTGGGATTGCTATAGCGAACATTATGCAGGTATTCTAAATAGGGAAGAACTTTTAGAATATGCAATGATGGGAATGCAATCTCAAGCATCATCATCTTTTGCCAATTTCATTCAAAACAAATTAGCACCTTCATTTCATAAAAAACAAAAAGAATATGAACAAATGCAAAAAGGATCGTCTAAAATAAACAAGGGGCCAGTAATGTAAAATGAGTGAGATATTTGCACAGATAGAAGCAGCAGCAAAATTTTCAACAAAGAAAATTTGGAATTGGCAAAGATATCTCTTTACCAATTGGGAAATGACACCTATTCAAGAAGAATATATTGTAAATATGTGTGAAAGAAATGAATTGTTTGCGCGCGCAATTCAAAATGATGTCACCTTACGCCTTATGAATTATATCGATTACCGAGTTAGAAAATGTTCAGGGGATCCCAAACAAAATTCAAATTTAAACATCATTCTATTGGGTGAGCAAGATTCGGGAAAATCAACTTATGCTGTAAAAATATTTCTTTATTATGCAAAAAAGCATAAAGAATTATGGGATCGTGATGCAAAACATAAATGGACTTTTAAATCCCCCGAAACGCTTGAGGCCTATTCAAATGTTGAGAATTTTACAATGATTTTACAGGATGAAAACGATGAACTTCAAGGTGAAGGTGCGCGCACAACATATAAACAATTGGGGAATTTAGTTAATCGGGCGCGATTTACTGGCATTTCGTTAGTAATTTCCTGTCCTGTTGTAACTCAAATAAATGGATGTGATTATGCACTTCAACCGTTCGGATTTGGGAAAAAAGGCGCGAAATTATATAGGGAAACTGGTGATTTTTCAAAAACAGAAGGTCGCGCAATTTTATATTGTAAATCCAGACTTAAATCAGAAGGATATATTCCTTTAGGATACGTTCGGATGGAAATGGCTTCCGCGATTAAATTTATGGAAAATAATAATTATTATACACTAAAAAGAAAATCCTTTGATGATTTAAGAGAGGGTGAAGGTGCTTCCGGGATTGATCGAAAGAAAAAAAGTAAAAAATTAGAAAAATATGCTCAAATTTTATTAGAAATTGCTATAGAAAATGGTTGGGACGGAACATCAAAAAAAGAATTAAATACCTGGCTCGACAATACAAATATTCCTACTCTAACTACTACCGATATGCCAAAATTATTTAATAGAACTTATCGATTATATAAAAAACAATTCAAATCCGAAGCAGAAGTCAAAAAAATCATAACAAAGAAGCAATTCGATACAAGCAATGAGTTCCAAGTAAACATCCTTGAGATACTTGAAACACTTGAAAAAATGGATTTTAAAAACTGGAAAACTAAAGAGCGCGACATTGCAATTTATAAAGAAATGTATGAAAAACCACAATTAACGAATGAACAATTAACAGATAATGAAGGATTGAAGTCAAGATTTTCTGATACATATCCCAATGACCAAAGCGTTTTTACTAAAATCAGGTCAAAAATGGCCGGTCATATTTCTAATATTTTTGGGACGGATTTTGAACTCTATCGTAAAGCAAAATACGAAAAAGATCCAGAAATTAAGAAAGTTGTTCATAACGGTGAATGGGGAAAACCAGATCTCATCCTTCATTATAAAAACAATAAGATAGCAACAGTTTCAATAAAGTGTTTTGGGTTTAAGGGGAGGTCAAAATCTGTCAAAATAACTGAGTTCGCGCCCGAGATCATTGAAGCCCAAAAATTATTAAAAAAGAAGAAAGTAGTCGAGTGTTGGGCTGATATTTATAATTTTTATACAAAGAAACTCTACAAATATTCGTTTTCTCCTGAAGAAATTCAAAGTTTTACAAGGAAAAGCAATAAACGAATATTGATAAAGCCATAAAATACCGAAAAAAGAAGGCAATGAATGAAAATGAAAACAAAAAAACCAGGAAAAAAATCAAAAAATACGAAAAAAAAGCGATTAAAAATTATGAAAATTCCGTCAAGTGTTGCAAATTTTCTTCAAAAAAGTAGACCAGGAAAAGCGCGATCAAGAGACGCTAGAACAACTTCAAAAAAAGTTATTAAAGATTCGCGTTGGGTATATTCTCCTGGTAATTTTGATTATCCTGGAGTAGATACAAAAGGCTATGGAAGAGATCCAGAATATGAACGTAAACTAAAAAGAGAAAAGGAAAACGAATATAATAGAAAGAAAAAACATGCTGAAGATCGATTGAAACATAATAATCGCGAATTACGCGGTGAATTATATGATTTAAAGAACGCGAAAGATGAAAAAAATAGAGAAAAATTAAGGGTTAAAATAGAAGAACGAAGACTAAAAATTAAAAAAAATAAAAAAAGTTTAAAAAAAATTATCGATAAAAGAGGTGAAAAAACTGGAAAATAAAAATTATTTCACAACAAAAAAGATTCGGGGAGAAAGACGGGCCGTCGAAATTACTTTTGACAGTGAAGGTAAAAAACATACTAGAGTAGTAACTCCGAAAAAAATAAAACGAAAAGTATTTCCTATCGCCAAAGCACGAAAACATCAAGAAACCAGGTCTAAACAAGCGCGAACTAGAGATTCAAAAACAACTTCTAAAAAAGTTATTCGAGACGCAAGATGGAAAAAAGAACCTGGAAAATTTGATTATCCTGGAGTAGATACAAAAGGTCGGGGAAAAAATATAGCGAAAGACAAAACAATGGATCAACGAAAGCACGATAGAACTTCTAGACTAAAAACTCTAACAAGTTCTTATCGAAAAGAAAAAGATCCTGAAAAGAAAAAAAAAATTAAAAAGCAAATTAAGAAATTAGAAAAACTCACGAATAAATAACCTTTTTTTTATTTATAATAAGTCACCTAACTTAAAATTAAGTTATCTAACCTAAAATAAGGAGTAAATCAAAAAATGGGAAAAAAGAAAGCAACCAGGAAAAAAACAACCAAAAAGAAGAATGTAGTAGTGAAGAAAAAACGAAAAGAATTAAGTGTTAAAGAAGCAAAAAAGTTTCAAAAAACTCGATCTGAACAAGCGCGAACTAGAGATTCAAAAACAACTTCTAAAAAAGTAATTAAAGATGAAAGATGGAAAAAGAAACCTGGAAGTTTCGATTACCCAAAAGTCGATACGAGAGGCTATGGGATGAAAACTAAGAAGGAAAAAGACGCAGATTTGAAACTGAAAAAGGAAAAAGACGCAAAGAAATTAAAAGACGCAATTACCAAACTAAATCTTTGTAAGAGTGGAATGGGACTGGTAAAAGTTTATAATTATCATTATGGTCGTATTAAGATAGCAGAAAATAGAAAGAAATTAAAAGAAGCATTTGATCGGAATGCAAAAAGATTAGAAGCCAAAGAAAAAAAAGAAATAGCACAACGTAAAAAAGATAGAGAAAAATATGATAAAGAAGAGGCTGAATGGAGTAGAAAACACTCTTTAGAAAGAGATAAAGAATATGTGCCACAATTGAAAGAAGCAATTAAAAAATTGAATAATTTTCATGGCGAAACCGACGATCTTATTAAATTATTTAATCGCGAATATAATAAGGTTGGAACTAGCACAAATAGAAATAAATTATCTGAATGTTGGCTAAGAAACGAAAGACGATTGAGAGTAGAAAAAGAAAATAAAAAATTGAAAGAATCGATCAAAAAAGAAGAAAATCCAGAACAGAAAAAGTATTTCAAAGATATTCGCAAAGGGGTAATGAAAAAGTCAAAAAAATATATCGCAACTGGGAAAGTTTAAACTTTTTAAAATAAAATTGAAGGGGATCAAATTGGCAAAAAAAACAAAGAAAGGTCGGTATAAAGGCCAAAAATGGACTAAAGTTTCGCGCTCTGAAGATACATGGAGACGCAAAAAACATGAGGTAAAAGGATATACAATGAAATATTCAAAAGCCTATCGAATTTCAGCACATAAACGTCGGCCTAGAAGAACTGATGATCAGATAGAAAAAGCAGAGGAACGAAAGAAAAAAACTAAGAAAATAAAGAAAGTTAAAAAAATAAAAAAAGTAAAAAAACAGAAAACTCTTTCGCAATCGACACCAGGAACACCAAAAAAATATTTTAAACAATTGGAAAAAAAACAGAAAAAAATTTCAAAGGGGAAAAAATAATGACTAAAAAGCAAAAACAAGAAAAGAACGAACAAATAAAAGAGAATGGATTCAACCTTTTAGCATATTTAGGTATATACGCGTCTTTTTCGGCTATATTTCTTATATTTATTTTATTGATAAATTTTAATGTAATAATTTTTAGTTCCCTTTATTTAGTCCATAAAATAATCGAAATTATTGCATGGATATTCTTCATTTGGGGTCAAGTTTCGGCAATACTTGTTGTAATAGAATTTTGGCCAAAACCTGAGAAAAATGAAGAATTAGAAAAGCAACAATTAGAAAAAGGGTAATTAAAATGATCTCACTTGGAAAAATTCCTTCAAAAATAATTCCTTATTCAGTGCAAATAATAATTTATTCAAACGATAAAAAGGACTATGATGAAAATTATAATGATACTCATAGAAGAATGGATAAATTTATTGAAAAGACAGAATTTCATGAAAAAATTCATTGTTTTTTATATCGATTATTAAGAATTCCTTCAGTGATTTTATACGTCTTTAGATATTCTTCCTATTTTATGGCCAAAGGTGCGTTTTGTATGCCAATTAAATCATTAACTAAATTTCAAACATTTTTAGCCGATATTCTTCATTTTCTTTGGGATCAAATTTCCGATATATTTAACCCTGAAGTAAGAAAAAAAGAGAATCATCAAATTGAAAAACGAACACCTAAACATTTAGTAAAAGAATTCTTTAGAAATTTGTTTTATTGGAATCAATGTGAAAATTTGTTTGATTTTCAATCAATATCCGATATTAAAGGATTTATATTTCAAATGTCGGATGAAATTGTCGAAGAATGGGAAAAGGGAAAGGCCTTATTTCATTAAAAATATTGTGAGTGATTGAAAAAATGCAGTTTAATAATATTATACGTTCCTGGAAAAGAATTCCTTATTTTCTTAATTTTTATGTGGAAGAAAAAGATAAGGATGTAAGTGATAAATCACTTGAAGAAACGCTTGAAAGTATTAATACCTTTATTGAAGAAACAGAATTTCATGAGAAAATGCACTGCTTTATTTCTCGGTTATTTAAAATTCCATCTATGATCGTCTATAACGCAAAATATAAATCTAAAACTGAAACAGTTATTTGTTGGGCCTTATGTAGACCTTTAATTCCAGGAAGTCTTTTGAAATTTATTTTAATGGATACAATTCATTTTTGTTGGGATCTTCTAACAGATTGTATTGATTCAATTATTAATCCTAATCCAAAGGCAATTCATATAAGAAATCCTATGGAACTGATTAAATCTTTTTTACGAGGCATGTTAGAATATTTAAAATATGGGAATCAATTAAAAACTCAAATCTATTATTCGTTTGATGGTATTAGAAATAATTCCAGGAGAATATTTTTTGATGAAATGGCAAATCATAAAGAAGGAATTTATTTTAACTAAAAAATTTTAAAAAATACTTTCAATAGGACCTTTCAGGAGTAATTATTTCTAAATAAAATCATGATTTTGTCCAGGTTAATTTTTTTTGGGAAAAAATCACTAATTTTTTGCTGCATGGATCCACTCGTATAAATCGAATTACACGCACCCACCTTATTATTTTTGACTTAAAATTTTTTAAAAATTCCCACAAAATTAACAGGTAAAATTAACCTGAATTCAAGTTAGAAAGGGTTATGTTTTCCCCGACGACATTGCCCTTGACACGATTATTTTTGACATAAATTTGTAAATTTTCCCCAAGTGATCAACATCCCTTCTTCTCTTTTATTTTCTTCTTGTGGGTGTGTTGTTTTTTTGTTTGTTTTATCCTGTTATAAATTTTTTTTGATTTACCGTTAGTTTTCCCGGAGATTTGGGATATGGGGTGTTGATTCTTATTGGATATTGCAGAACTATAAATTAATAAATTAATTTTGTGGGAAAAAATTGATTTTTGGATCCGGTTGTAGCAGCCCTTTTAATTCAAAATATTGATCTATTGGCAATTATTTTTGATGTCGAACTAGTACCTCGCAGAAATTATTTCCCACAAAACATCTCCAGGAAAAAAAGAAAAAAAAATTAATTAGAAAGAACCTGATTTGATTTCTTCCGATTTGGGAGAAGGTATTTATCGAGAGGACCTTTCGTTTTTCGCGGAGAAATATGACTAAATATTTTCAAAGATTCCTTTCTCTTATACCAATGCACTTCTTCCATAAATAAATTGACACAAACCGACTATATAAAATTACCCGAAATTGAGTAGGTTTTACTCAATTTTAAGATCGATTTTTACTTAATATCAAGAAATTTAACACGTTTCTGTTTTTTAAATTATGATTATATTATTTGATTATTAATTTTTGTCAATACTGGGAAGGATAGAGATCCCTTTGGACAAAAAACGAAGAGAATCCAATAAGGTGAATCAATAATCTTTTTCCCGTTAGAAACGAAGTTGAATTGGGGAATTTCCCCCAAAATCGAAGAAGTTTTTAAAGTATTGTTTTTATATATTTAATTATATAATGACAAATATGATTTTCGAACCGACTCGCCGAAATGATGTCTCGTTTGAAGATATGATTCTTTTCGCATATATATTAGCGAAAATGCCTGATCAAAAACTTACTTCGATCGATTCAATGAAATGGGTTTTCCTCATAAAATCAGAGGCATATAAACAGAAAAAAGTATTATTCAGATCTAAATTTTCAATGAATAGATTGGGTCCGATTTCTTTACAAGTTTATGGAAATAGAGATAAATTAGTAGATTGCAACATTGCGCGATATCCATTTGAACAAGGTCCTGAAAAACAAAATGATGTTATTTCTTTTTCTGAAACAAGTTATTTATTCTTAGAATGGGTTGAGAGTTATGCTTTTAGAAATTCATGGGCTTTTGATTTTATTGACGAAATCTATTCCAAATATCACTATATATTCCCGGACTGGAAGATTCGACAAAATTTCATATATAATATTGAAGTTAATGGAAAAAAAGTTAAAGATTATAGTAAAAAAGCACAAGAACCTTTTATAATGAATTATTATGATGATTGGGAAATATTCACAATCTCTGATAATTCTCATCAAGATATAGTGAACCTATTAAATCCACAAATTACTCAAGAAATAATTAAACAAAAGAAAAATTTCTGTTTAATGGCAAGTATGCCTTCTTTAATGGAAGATTGGAAAGATAATGGCACTTAAGCCTTATTCAAAAGGGGACGTTATTTGGATGGATGCTGTTCCTTATACTGATTTGCTAGATTTTAAGGATCGCCCAGTCTTTGTAGTCTCTAACATACCTGGAGATGATTATATTGTTTGTGAAATTACAAAAGAATATAGAGATATGCCTGGTATAATTCAAATCAATAGTTATGATTTTATTACTGGAAGTTTACGAATTATGAGTTATGTTCGAGTTGATAAAATTTTTACTCTTCATAGAGACCTTATACAAAGATCTATTGGAAAACTTAAACCTGTAAAGATTTTGGAAATTATAAATAATCTAAAATCTGTTATTGATAACTACTAATTTTTTCACATTATTTTGTAGTTATTCTTTCCAAAAAATAAGCGCGCTTTGTTTTTATTGGAAATGTAAAATTATAAAAATTGAAAAAATATAAAAAATACAACTCTAGTGTTGATTTTTGTAAATATTACGAAGGATAGGGATTCCTTTGGACAAAAAGCGAAGAGACTCCAATGAGTCGAATGAACCTTTGTCTCCTATAATAAATCGAAATATGAAGGAAGAACTTTAAATTCAATCAAATATTTCTATAAAAACGTTAGAAAAATAAAGGTGTTTTTATATTAATTTATATGGTGTGATTAAAATGGAGAGCAAACTAGAAAAAAAAAGAAAAAAAAATAATGCCAATGAGATGCATAAAAAATATAGAGAAAAGAACCCAATAAAAAAGAAGAGAGTTAGTTATAATTTATACGATTCAACAAAAAAAACCGAAACGAGATATTTATCCTCGTAATTTTTTTACTTTTTTATTATTTTGAATACATTATTCGATTAATATGAATACATTATTTAGATTGAAAGTTTATATAAATTAAAATAGTTGATTTTAATGAAGAAATTATTTCAAGAAGAAGACAAATATTTGGATGATAAACTTGACGAATTAATAAAAAAGGTAGAAGACAAACTTGATGTAAGAATTTTTGGGTATATAATGGATAAAAGGGGGATGATTAAAAACGAAGATCCTGAAACAATCTGTGATTTTTTACTAGGAATAGAGCAGAAGAAAAAGATTCTTCTTATTTTGGTTACAACTGGAGGTTATATTGAACCAGTTCAGAAAATTATCAACACATTAAATTATTTTAGTAATAATAATTTTGAGGTGTTTATCCCAAATTTATCAAAAAGTGCAGGAACAGTTTTATGTTTAGGGGCTTCAAAAATTTACATGGGGGTAACTTCGGAAATAGGTCCTGTAGATACTCAAATCGAGACAAGAGATTCCATGTTTTCTGCTAAAGATTATTGTGATTCTTATGATAAAATAATCGGAAAAATAAAAAATTTCGATATAGAAAATGAAAATGATCATGTTTTAACTGCCTATTTTAATCAACATGATAAATTTGACAACATCCTTTTAGAAATGTGTGAAAAAGCAAACATTAGAGTAAAAAATCTCACAAAAGAAATTCTTCAAAACAATAAATCCTATCATAAGGATCTAGATAAAATCGAGGACATTACACAAAAACTAACTTATGGGTTTTTAGATCATTCAGATGTTATTGATTGGAAGAAAGCAAAAGCCATCGGTTTAGAGGTCGAGACTTTGAATCCAGATGATAATTTATGGGAAGAATTAATAGAAATATATGAAAGATATAGAAAACTTATGAGAAAAAGAGATTTAGAAAAAATATTTTTTACCTATAGTGAAAGGTTGGTAATAATAAATTCAAGAAAACACTCTCGCGCCACTGATGAACTGGATCTTTAATTATAGATTTATATTTTTTAATTAATTTCATTTTTTCCTATATTCGAAAATTTTCTAAAAAATATTTATATTTGTCTGTCTTAACCACAAGTATGTCACCAGAAGACTTATTACTAGAAAAAATTAGAGATGAGTTATTAAAACATCGTGGAAAAGAAAACGGTATCAAATCTCCCGAAATTGCTGAAATATTCGGTTTATCAAAGGAACATTCCTTAGTCGAACCCCGAACTAAAATTCGAAAGGCAATTATTAAATATATTTTGCCCATTGCGTCTGATTCTCATAATGGATATTATGTAATTGATAATGAAGAAGAATTGAAGGAATTTAGCAAATCAATTCAAAGTCGTATAGACAAGATGAATGAAAGATTGTATACCGTTATCCTTGGATATAAACATTTAAAAGGGGATGAATTGGAAATTTCAACAGATTTATACAGTGATGATGATGAGGATTTAGAAGAGTTTTAAAAAATGAAAAAATTAATCATGAAAGGTGAAATTATTTTTAATTAATAGATCTTCGTATTCTATTTCATTCTTTTCATGATTTGAAGTCAAAGGATATCGGAATTCTCTCTCAGGTATTTTAATTTTTTTCTTAATTAATTTCTTCCAATCCGAATCATCTTTTGTCTGAAATCCGATTTCATATCCTAATGAATTCCTTCCCAATTTGGCAGCAGTTAATATTGTAGTTCCTGATCCTAAGAATGGATCCAATACAGTGTCACCTACAAAGGAATACATCTTAATCAAACGTTTGGGTAATTCTTCTGGAAACATTGCAACATGTGAATCTTGAGTTGCCGGTGCAAATTGCCAGGAATCTTTAAAATACTCGCGCCACTCTTCTAATGTTAATCGGGAGTATTCCTTCAAAATCTTATCCACATTTTCTTTTCGGGTTTTTTTTCCTAATTTTCTGAAAATTGCAATATATTCGCGATTCACAAAAAAATATCCTGATTTTGGAAATGGATAAGATCCCATAATTTGTCCCCCTCCAGAGGTATTCGAGGTAGTCACCTTTAACCAATTGATGCTACCTAAATAGACTAATTCGTTTTCCATTTCAATTAAAAGACGATTGATTATCATCGAATGCAGTGGAATTATTTGGTAAACTCGTTTAGGTATTTTTTGCGCTTTTAGAAATTGGTCTCCAATATTTATACATAGTTTACTATTGGGTTTTAACGCATTCACACATGCTTTAAAGATTTCAATGAGTTTATTCATATATTCACTTAGTGAATCGTGAAACCCAATTTGATTTTCATTTCCATAATCCTTTATTTTCCAATAGGGCGGAGAAGTCACCACTAAATCTATAGAACCCTTTGGTATTTTCCGAATATTGATAGCATCTTGGAAGAAAATCTGATGATTCGATTTAATTGTCTTTTTATGTGGATTTAATATCGAAGTTAATAGGGTTGCTTGTGTCATGATTTATCCCTAATAATATTAATGGTGTATGCTAGATTTAAATGTTTCTATTCCGTAATCGGTGAGAACTAGCCAGTAATGGAAACTTACTGTTGAAACTAGCCCTTCTTTGATTAACCCTTCGAGTTCTGTAATGATCTCAACTTCATCACAATCTGTTAATTTATGTCGAAGAATGTCTAGATTTAAAGGTCTGGATTTCAAATTACCTTTTCCTGTCGAATTATATATCATTTGAATAATTTTCTTCTGAAGGTCGGAAACCATAATTATATCTTGATTTCATATATATTTAAAAATTACAATGAAAAAAAATTATAACACTTGATAAGAATAAACAGATTCTCCTTGGTAAGCCGGAGGTAGATCTCCAATTAACCAACCATAACCTGTAGTTTCGCAAGTATAATAATTACCATCGGGTCTAGCAATATGCCATCCTCCACCATGAACAGGTGGTGAATCTAATTTTACTGCAACAAAACAATGACCAGGAACAATACAAATCCTTACATCAAATCCTAATGATCTCACTAGAGAAGCGAATAATATTGATTTATCTTCACAATCACCACAACCTTCGCAAAGCGTTTCAACAGGATATTGTGCAAAATCCTCACCATCACTAACATAATGAATGCAAGGTTCATAATCCCCACGATCTTGACAATATGTGAGCAAACCATCTATAACGCTTTCATTATCTAACGGATCATTTACATTTTCTTCGATAACACTTGCTATTGAATATACTGAAGAAGGTCTACAATATCCTGCAATTAATTGAGCACCTTCTGAATATGAACTTGTGGTATTATATAATGGGTGTTCAAGAGTAAGTCTATAAAAGAAATAATCCGAATAACTATATATTGTTCTAATTTCTGTTGGCAATAAATCAAAATTTCTATTAAATTGACTCAACACATAAAAAGATCCCGTAAAACCCGTATTTTCTTCAATTAGTGCTAATTCTGCTTCTGCGTTCTGTAAATTTTGTTCGGCAATTTGTAGATCTGCTAATGCATCGTCTAAATCTTGTTCTGTGGCAAAAAGATCGTTCAACGTTTGCTGATAATTTGCTTGAGCATCCAAATAATTTTGATATGCAATATCATAAGCAGTTTCCCAACTACTACTATTATCTTGCTCATCTAAATAGTCTTCATATAGGTCTTCATAAGCAGTTTCCCAATAATTACTATCTCCTTGCACCTTCTGATAATTTGCTAGGGTAATTCCAGAAAATCCCGCAAATCCAATAGTAGAGACGATTAACGCTCCTATAATAAATATACCTTTTTTTGAAATTGTTTCGGACATTTTTAATCACTTTATTTTGCCATTTTTTAAAAAAAATGGTATTTGATATCAATGATTTGATTCCTATGTATTTGTCTTTTTTTGAAGAATTTTACTTTCACTTACGTCTATCCGACTCGGACATTTGGATTCTATTAAAAGAACAAAGAGTTCTTTAATTCTATCAAAACTAACATATCTATCGAGAGCAAACTTTAAATGCGTTATTTTAATTAAATATATTGAACAAAATGTCTACGACAAAAATAATTTACAGGGGAAAATAAAAAAATGATTCAAGAATTAAACCGAAATAATAAGGAAATGAAGATTGAAAACAATGGAAAAATCAAGAAAATTTTAATTGAGTTTTGGTATGAACCTGAAAAAGACATACTTACGCTTAAGGAGGTTTCTCAAGTTGAGGATTTTTGTGAATAATAATAAGATATTCTTTGTCTGGATCTAAGTTTCCAAATTTGATTAACTTAATTGGAATGTTAATATAATACCGATCTCCAGATTTTGTAAGTTTTGACTTTATTCGGATTTTATTTTTTTCTACTTTCACATCTACCATATTTTAAAATAGATAAACTGTTTATTTCTATTTTATGCATTTTCGTATGCAATTTTGCATACATTTATAAATAATAAATCTATTATTTCTGTATGCATTTTCGTATGCAAAAATAGGGATAAAAATGTCAGCAATAATATTAAAAAATCGAAAAATGATGAAATCGGGAAATCGCTATTTAATCACAATGCCGTCTAAATATATCCAAGATGGAATTTTAAATCCTGATATAGAATACGATATTGAATTACGCCCGATAAAGGAAATAGCCGAGGTTAAAACATAATGGAATCTCAATTAATCTCGGATCCAAATCCAAATATGCCTAAGCCTCTTGAGCTAGAAAAATCTATTCCATTTTTTGACGAATTAAAAATAACCAAATGCAAACATTGCAATACTCCTTTTTCCAGATATGATCCTATTATCCATTATCAACATCCTTCAGGATGGATCGTTCCTGGGTATGAAAAAAAACAATGGTTATATATCGAATGTCCAGGGTGCCAATATCAATGGTCTTTATGGAAATTAGGCGTTGGAAAATCATTACTTCCCATCCAACATAAAAACAAAGAACTTCAAACAGTTTGGACCGATAAAAGTCACCCTGGTGCGCTTGAAAATAAAAATCTTCTTTTAAGGGATAAATCTGAACTTGAGAAAGAATTTCAAACTCTACTTATCGATAAATGCAACCTACAATCTGAAATAGCGAATTTAAAGCTAGAAAAAGACGAACTTCAAAAAGAAATTCAAAATCTAAAATCCAACTGATTTTTTCATTTAATCACACACACACAGGGGGAGACCACACATCTCCCCTTTTTTTTTTCAAAATTAAAAAGATGATCAATATGGAAACCGAATCAAAAATTACGGAAGAAATTCCGAGCAAATACATTGAATGGATCCAAACAATTTCAATGTGGGATCCAAAGGAAATGCGATACTGTATTGCAGAAAACATCAAAAATGTTTTGAATAAATTTGCAGGGGATCTTTTATTTTTAGCAAAGAGCGCAAAAGATACGCGTTCAAAAGAACTGCTCACAAAGGAAACAGTTTTAGAAATTATCAAAGAAATTGCTAATTATCTACCTCCAATGGAGATGAATTAAGATAATGGAAAAAATAATCTTTGAAATCACAATACTGGAAATTATCCTATCTATTATCTTAATAATTGGTATAATTGTAATAATGGTGATGATGATTTGCACTCTCGTCGGTGATGAATTTTACAGAATGCCTGTTATTAATCAATGGCTTACTTCACGGAGAAATCTATATCGCGTTGGGTATAAAAATGGATTAGAACACAAAACGATAAAAGAATATGATTTAAAACACGATAGGAAAATCCAACGTTTAGAAAAAAAACTAAATCGCGCTCAAAAGGAATATGATGAATTATATTTACTCTTTCAAAAATACAAATTCCAAAGGGATGAAAAATAGAATGGTTAATTTAAGCAAATTTGAAGACAGTTTAATGTTTAGCCCTTTGCAAATCAATTTACTAAATACATTAGAAAAAGAAGGTCCGCAAACCAGGTTCGATTTAGTTAAAAAAATAGATTCACCCAGGACAACAATTTATGATAATCTAACAAGATTACAAAATCACAACCTGGTTAGGAAATTTTCGCGCCCTACAAATTCTCGAGGAAGGCCTTTAGTTTATTTCAAATTTATTGGAGAAGATTAAATTGGTCCGAAATGTAAATTTTAAAATTTGCACGATCAACCTTCCTAATCAATACGTCGAAAGTTTAGATAATTTAGTAGATTTGGGATATTTTCCTTCAAGAAGCGAGTGTCTTAGGCAATGTCTTAAACAATTCCTAAGTAAAGAAAAAAGTTTTGTGGAGGAAATCAGTTCATCAGTATTTTATAATCTCAAAAGCAATCATATGAATTGCTTGATTGGAGGGTAAAAAATATGCGTATCTTGACTGTAAACTTGCCGATATCATACATAGAAGCAATTGCAAAATTAACCGAGGGAGAAGATGCATTATTCCCTTCAAGAAGTGAATTGATTCGCGTTGCAGTTCGCCAATTCCTTATTTCTGAACTAGAAGCAGCAAAATCCTTTTCAAAATTTCAACAACAATCAGAATTTTCAAAAATTTATCCCCCTGCAATAAAAGAATCAAAACCAAAAAGCGTAAAAGTTCCAATAAAAGAAAATGCAGAGGGTGAGGTAATTGAATACAAGGAATACAAAATAATCCAGAGGTGCGAACTCAATGTTTGAAAAAAGAGAAATTATAAGCGCATTGGAAATTGGTAGAGAAAATCGCCTGGACAAGAAATTTAAAAATTTCTTCGATAAGCACGTAATTTTAAACATCATAAATAAGAATCGTTGGAAACAAGGTGCTTCCGAATCGGAAGGGACTTTCATGACCGAACAAAAGTTTGAAAGAATAATTCAAAATCGAAAGTTTTTTTGCACAATTAATAAAATCGGATTGAAGTGAAAATGATGGGCGAACAAGAAAACGAAAATTATTTACGAAAATATAATAGAAAAAATTCCCCTGTTCCTGTCCGAATCCCTTTAAAAATCATTGAACAAATTCCTAAGCCAAGATCGACATGGATGCGCAATGTAATTATCGAAAGAATAAAATCAAATAACGGCATTGTCGAACCTAAAACATCTAATGAATCATTAAAAAAATCTTTAATATTCCTTTTTAAATTATTTGAAAAAAACGCACCTAATTTAGAAATATCTGAATTGGAACGCGAAGAAATAATAAAAATCTTAGAGGTGTTGAAATCTGAGTGATCTAAATGAGATCGACCCTCGTAAATGGGGGAAAAAAACATCCGATATACATGTAGATAAAAACGATATACATGTAGATAAAAACGATATACGTAAAAAAAAAGAAAGAAAGAAATCTCCTGGAAAACATGAAATTTTAAAAAATGAATTTGAAAAGTTTAAACAAGAAATTTTTCAAAAAATTGAAAATCTCCAGGATAAAAAAACTGATTTTATTTTACCTGAAGAAATTCGCACAGAACTAATCACACTTTTACAAGCCGATTATGTTCGGTTTATCAAATACGGATATGGGAACTATAAAGGCTATGTCGAAGATATAGCTGACTTTTTTAATATTACGCTAACTAAACCAAAGAAAAAAGAGGATAAAGAAGGAAAATGAAGAAAAAATGCCTATACTGTAATAAAATCTTGAAAATTGTGGTTTGGATTGAAACAAGATTTGGAAGACAACTGTTCTGCAATAAAGAATGTTATAATAAATGGAAAAAGGCAGTGTTTGGAAAATGAGTGAAAAAGAAGAAAAAACTCGGCTTTATACTTGGAAATGGATTCTTGGAAATGAAAATTATCCTAGTGCAAAGGGTGCAATCACAATTTATTTTTTGGCTTGTGATGGATGTAGAATTATCGAGGATGAAAACGCGAAAGAAACGCGAATTTATATCGGTAGCGAAGAAAATAGGGAAAAGAGAAGGAAACAAGTTGATGATCTGAAAAAGAAATACAATTACATGAATACAAAAGAAGACACTAAACAATATCAAATTGCTTTTATAAAACAATTGAAATTAAACCACTTTTATTTTGGGAGATTGAAGGAAAGGCAACGAGATAACGAAAAACCTATGAAATTAACTTTTACGGAAGCGAATCAGTTATTTGACGATATTTTTAACCGGGCGGTTCAATGGGAAATAGCAATTGATGGAGAGCATAGAGAACTTAAAGGTATTGACATGATGGAGGATTGGATGAACTATGGAATTCATCACGATGAGGCAGCCAAAATTTTTAATGATAAAAATACAGGTTGGAAAGTTGTTCGAGTTTTTAATGATAAATATGGTAATGAAAAAACAATAGACTATTTTAAAAATAATCCAGATTGTGATGAATGCACAATTAGTGTTGAAGAGGTTAATTAGAAAATGAGCGAAAATTTAATAAAAACAATAGAAGATGAAATCCAATCCCTTCACGATTCAATAGAAGGGGAACAAGCAGAATTATATAATAAAAGAGAAGAATTGAAAAATCTGAAAGATCCAAACTGGAAAGAAAAAGAAGAGCAATTAAAAGTTAAAGAATTTTTAGAGAAGGCAAACGTTAATCTTGAGAAATGGAGTTTAGTTGAAGAAGATTTTCTTAAGGGGGCATACATAGAAGAAAGCCGCGTAATGGCTTTTTCTGCTAAACCTAAAGTTAATGTCTCAAAACATCGAAAAATATGTTTTGATTTATCAACACTTTTCAAATTCTTATCTCATTACCAAGGGAATTACAGCACCACAATTAAATTATATACTGATGATTCTGGCCATCATCTTATTTTTCACGATGAAAATATTTGGGGTTATTTGGCAAAAGTGGATGTTTACGAGGGGGGTGACGAGTTTGAAGAAACCAAAGAAATTGTGGTGAAGATAGTTGAAGGGAAACATAAAACAGAAATAGAAAAAATAGTTGAACTTCAGGAATTGCTCAATAAAGCGAAAAATTTGATTTTTGCTGCACAAGATATTGCCGGCACTATAGAATTTCCTTATTGCCTTGAAATTCAAGAAGATGATCGCAATACTGAATCAATGAGGTGCGAATTATCCATCATTCGATCATATTTGGAATGGATGGATAATAAATGTTGGTCTTATTGGAGGTTAAAACAATGACCGAAGAGAAAACAAAAAATATGTATCTTAAAACAGTATTTTTTCCCCCAAAAATTCTGAAAGGAATTGCCTTTCAAATTAATGCAGGATATTTTCCTAATTCTGCTGATTTAGTTCGATATGCTGTCAGAAAATTCCTTTATGGAGTAATGGATTTTTCATTTTGGCCTCCGAAAATTAAGGTTGGTCTTGAATTTATTGAAGATATTCCCGGTAAACACGAAAAAGAAAGAAGGACCAGGGCTTACGAATTAATGAAAACTCATGGAATTAAAAGCGCAAATAGAAAACTAAGGGAAGAATATGGAATGGGCGTATCAGAGAAAATGCTTAGACTATTCGATGAAGAAATTCGGAATAATTTAAAATTAGAAAATAAAAAGAATGTTATTTTAGTTAAGGAAATTAACCATTTAGCCAAAGAAAAACTGAATCCAACTCCTGAAATAAAAATCGAACCGGATAAAATAAAATCTCCTATAATCCAAAAAACAGAAATTGTTCTTGATCCAAAAAAGGAATCCAAACCAAAGAAAAAAGATATAGCATGGGATTTAGCGAAAAATGGTAAAAGCATTAGAGAAATCGCCAAAGAGTTAATTGTCTCTGAAAGTGCCGTTTATCAATTTTTAAATCATAAAAAGAAAACTTTAGGGTTAACAAAATATCCATTCTCATTGAAAAAAACGAAAAGGAAAAAAAACCCAAATCTCAAACAAGCATGGGATTTAGCCTTAGAGGGCTATACTATTTATAAAATTGCCGAAACAATGGAAATGCAAGAAAAATCTATTTATGCATTATTAAATAAGCAAAGGAAAATATTGAATTTGGCAGATTATCCTTTTCCATTAAATCCAAAGAAAAAGAAGAAGGAACCATTGGGAAATATTTATCATCCAAAACCTGAGGCGCATAAAAAAGTAGATGCCAATAGTCTTTTCGATAAAAATGGAAATTTATTAGTTAGCACCAGGATAATTTCTAAAACAATAATGGAGGAAGGATGATGGACAAACCTAAAAAATGTAATAATTCTATAAAGGCTTTCATGGAAAACATGGAATTAGATTATAGAGTATGGAAATGGAAATATAAAATCACCCAAGCCACAAACGAAATTAGAGAAGAGTTTCACGGAAAAATCGCGGCGAGAAGTTCTTTATATGAAATCGGTGAAAATATTGGACAAATTCTTCCCGTTTTAACTGAGGGAATT
>JAUWMK010000340.1 GCA_030613185.1 Promethearchaeum sp. | reverse complement strand
GAAGGCTTTTGCGAAATATTGTGGAGTGGTTCCCGAAATAAAGGAAAGTGGAGGGACATTTACTGCTAGTCATATCAATCGGTTTACCAATACTCATCTTCGGACCGCTTTATCACAAGTTGCTATGTTATACGTCAACGGTTATGCCAAGGGAACCGATTTAAGCATATTTGCTCATCGTCAGCGCGTTTTAAGACGTCTTCCTTACAAGAAAGCCGTGATGCGCGTGGCTCAAAAGCTAAGTCGCATTATATACCAAGTACTAGTAAATAATGTTACCTATGATGCAACCTTTGAACAGACAAAAGCGAAAATACAACGACTGCAACGTAAAAATGCCAAACATGAAACAATGTTAGAATCTACCCAAACCCGCAGTCTCCAGCGTGATATATCTCAACTTTTAGTGACCAATTCGCAATACATGACCTCCAAAAGTCGCTTCTTCTTGGTAAAAGGTTTCCAGCAACTGATACGGAAGGCTAATGTTGTGGAATTGGAAGGAACGAAGTTGGATTCAAAAAAAAATAAGATTTAGTCTTTAATGGGGGTCAACGACCCCCAGGCTAAATTTTTATTTCATTCATTCTTATTTTCTGGCATAATAGAAGACATTCCTGGACAAATTCCCCAATCAAACTCATATTCACAGGCATTACAAGTTTTATAAACATCCCATGCTCGCATTGAGTTAATAAATATATGCCCTATCATGAAAAATATTAAGACTAACATAAATCTCGTTCCAAATTCGTAGGGTAAAGACCATAGCGCAGCAACACAGAACGCAATTCCAATACCAATTATTATTTTTGTGAAGATCTTAATTTTTTTTTTCTTCGCTAATCCAAGAATGCTTAAAATGTATATGGAACAACCTCCGAAACCAAAATACCACAATGTGGGAGTAGACAAAAAGGAAAATAATCCGCTCACATATCCAATAATATAAAATATAAGGGCTGTGGGGTAGGTAATAAAACACCCTATACAAAGATCTTTATTAAAAAGGCGAAAAGTATGATTTCCTCCTTGAAATTTATCACAAAGAGGATGATGTGAAAGGAGAATTGGTTTAAGAGCTCGATAATGCATCTGAATTTTTTCTTTGAATGATCTTTTAGCACTTTGATCAATAATCTTCTCCATCTTCTCCAAATTCTGATCCATCATATTTATCTCTATTTCAATAAATAAAATTATTTGGTGTTTTGGAAAAATTTCCTTGCAATTTCAACAGCTTCCCTTGCATCTTTTCCGTAGTAATCGGCATTAATCATGTTTGCATATTTTTCATTTAGAACGGCGCCCCCAACCATTATTTTGCATTCATTATCGCTTTTTTGAAGTTTTTCAATGGTTTTTTTCATATTTTCAACAGTAGGTGTCATTAAGGCAGATAATCCAACCAATTTTATATTTTGTTCAATACAAGCGGATACGATTGAATCTATTGGAACATCCTTTCCCAAATCCACTACATTAAATCCATAATTCTCAAGCAAAACTTTAACAATATTTTTACCTATGTCGTGAACATCTCCTGCCACTGTTGCTAATAAGATTTTTCCTTTAGTTAGTTCCTTCTCTTGTTCATGAGGCATGTTAGATTTGATTATTTTAAAAGCTTTTTTCACCGTTTCAGCAGATCGTATTAATTGGGGCAAAAATATATCTCCACGATCATACATATCCCCAACAATATCGAGGGAAGGAATTAAATGATTATCAATAATTGAAAGTGGTTGAGTATTTTTTAGAAGGTCTAAAGTTTTCTGCTCAACTTGGTTTAGTAGACCTTTAATAACAATATTAGATAGGGAATTTTCTGTTTTTTCTTTCAAAAGAAGTTTTTCAGGTTGCTTATTGCTATATCTACTGATGAAATCTTCCGAATTTTTGTCTATATCTGATAAAACTCTATATGCAAAAATAGTTTCCATAATTTCCGGCATTAAAGGATCCGTAATTGGTGCATCTAAGCCATAAGTTAATGCCATAGCCATATAAGTTTGATTTATAAGATCCCTTCGAGGTAATCCAAATGAAATATTGCTGGCACCCAAAACAGTTGTTACTCCGAATTTTTGCTTTATAATTTGCATAGCTTTGAGGCTTTTAAGCACTTGATCTTGGTGAGTACTTGCAGTTAATACCAAACAGTCAATTAGAATATTTTTTTTAGGAATTCCATATTGATTTGCAGTGTTTATTATTTTTTCCGCAATTTCTACTCTTTGTTCAATCGTTTTTGGTAATCCTTTTTCATCCATAGTAAGACCAATAACACACGCGCCGTATTTTTTAGCTATCGGAAAAATTTGTTCCATATGTTTTTCTTTACCAGTAACTGAATTCAAAATTGGTTTTCCATTAAATATTCGAGCTCCCGCTTCTAATGCTTCAAAATTTGCACTATCAATTTGAAGGGGTATATCAATAATTCCTTGGAGTTCTTTTATTAGTTTAACCATTATAACTGGTTCATCAATTTCGGGAAGACCGATATTAACATCAAGTACATCTGCACCTGCTTCTTTTTGAACAATAGCTTCGTTTATAATTTCCCCGTAATCTTGGTTTATAAGAGCATTCTTTATAATTTTGTTTCCGGTCGGATTTATCCTTTCACCTATGATTTTAGGTTGATTTTTGTTAAAAATTATAGTTTTTGTTGAAGAACAAGCACAAGTAAAAGAAACTGGTTCTGGAACTGCAGGATCGATTTTTTTTAACTCATCACTTAATATACCAATAAATTCAGGAGTTGTTCCACAACACCCGCCAAGAATTCGCACTCCTTTCTTTGCAATTTCACCCATAAATGATGCAAATTCTTCAGGAGAGACATTAAAAACCGTTTCTCCATCTACATATTCGGGTAAACCTGCATTTGGTTGAACCATAACAGGAATTGTTGCATATTTCAAAATCTCATCAACAATAGGTAATATATCTTTGGGACCCAAAGAGCAATTAATTCCGATAACATCAACACCCAACCCTTCCAAAACATTAACCATTGTAATAGGATCAGTTCCTGTGAGTGTTCTTCCATTTTGATCAAAAGTCATTGTGCAAAAAACGGGTAGACTGGAATTCTCTTTTGCAGCGAGAATTGCAGCTTTTGCTTCATATAAGTCTGATATAGTTTCAATAATAATAAGATCCGCACCAGCATCTGCACCTGCAATTACTTGACGTTTATATAAACCATAAGCTTGCTCAAATTTTAAGGATCCAAGAGGTTCTAATAATTGGCCCGTTGGTCCCAAATCAAGAGCTACATATTTTTTTCCAGCAGCTTTTCTTGCAAGAGACACTGCTTTTTGGACAACATCTTCAACGGAATATTTGCACCCTTTTAATTTTATTTCGTTGGCTCCAAAAGTATTTGTAATTATGATATCAGAACCCGCTTTAATGTTTTGTTTATGGATATCAAGAATGATATCTGAATGAGTAAAATTAAATAATTCAGGGATTTCACCTGCTTTTAACCCCATTTTCTGGAGGGTTGTTCCCATCGCGCTATCGAATAATATAAATTTTTTATTTTTTTCTTCAAAGATTTTTTTTACGAAACTCAAGTAATTCACCTTTTTTTGATATTGAATTTTTATTTCTTCCAATATTTATATTTGTTTTACAGAATTCAAAGATTCTTTTTGCGAAACTCACAAAAAGTTCCATTTTCTAAATATATACAATTTTTATATCTCAAACAAGTCTTACACTTCTCATTATCGGCTCTTTTTTGAACTTTTCCAGTAGGTTTTTTTATCGATTTATCTTCAAAACCAATAATTGCAGTTACTGATTTTGAAGGAATTAAAATATGTTCATTTGAGACAGTCAAACCCATAATTCTTGAGGTATTTAAGACTTTTAATATGTTATCCTGAACTACAAGAGAAAAATCACCATATCCAGGACTGAATCGGAATGTAAGATTACAATTTGACTGATTTGCGATTTCTTTAATTTCACTTTCCAAATTGTCACTAATTTCTTCAATATATGTAGTAGCGCATGCATCGAAAATTACTGCTTTTGTTAAATCGGTTTTACCATAATATTTAATTCTCTGATCCACTTGAATTCCTAAAGTTACAGCCATAATCGCAACCTTTTTTGAATGAATCAGGTGTTTTATGATATCTTTTCCCTTTAAAATTAATATTGAATTTAAGATTTGAATATTATTTTGATTTTTTTTTATATCAAATATTCGGTATTGGGATTTTGGATTAGAAATTTCTTTTATTTCTTCAATACATTCATCTATTAGTCGATCTGTTATTTGATCATTATTTTTGGCAGTACCACCGAGATAGCGAAGAACTTCTTTCTTATCAATTTCTATATTCATAAATTTACTTTCTCCAGAATTTTTTTGGCAATTTCTGGTCGATTCATGGTGTAAATATGGATTCCATCAACACCATTAGCAATTAAATCATTTATTTGTTGAGCTGCATAATTAATTCCTTCATTTTGCAATTTTAAGGGATTTTGGTGATGTTTTGCAATTATCTTTGATAATTTTCGCGGAATAGTGCTCCCACATAATGCTGTTATTCGATTTATTTGTTTTGCGTTTGTAACTGGCATGATTCCTGCAGATAAAGGAATTTTTATTCCCATCTCTTCAAATCTTTCTTTAAAATGATAGAAATATTTATTATCAAAAAAAATCTGGGAAATCAGAAAGCATGCACCTGTTTCAACTTTAAATTTTACATATTCTAAATCAGTTTCAAAATTTTTTGCTTCAATATGCCCCTCTGGATAAAATGCTGCGGCTACACAAAAATTATAATTTTGCTTTAGTTCATGAATTAAATCAGAGGCATATTTATAATGTAGGGGTGTAGGAAACTCAAAATTAGGATCCGAAGGTAAATCCCCACGAAGTGCTAAAACATTTTCAATGTTGTTTTCTTGTAATTCTTTAGCAATTTGGGTAATTTCACTCTTTTTAGCAGATACACAAGTTAAATGGGCAAGAGATTCAATTTTATACTTATTTTTTATAATAGATGCAATTTCTACAGTGTGATCTTTAGTGCCTCCTCCTGCACCGTATGTTACTGATATAAAATCAGGATTTAGACC
>JAUWMK010000082.1 GCA_030613185.1 Promethearchaeum sp. | reverse complement strand
AAGATATAAATAGTATTTCAACTTAATTTTTTTTCGCGATATGTAAGTAACAATTAAAATTTAAGAGTCACATATAATAAGATATCTCATATAATTTATAGATTTAATATCATATTGGAGCATAAAACCATTTTTAAGTAGGGAGGGACATATTAAAAGAAATCCAATAAAACATTCTAATTTCAAATTTATTAGAATTATAAGGGAATGGGTGCAATAAAATGGTGATTTAAGATAACGTTTATAGATTAATTATGTGGGATTCATCTAAAAAGGAATTAAGGAAAAAACTTTATAAAAATTGTCTATCTTGTAAACTTAAGAGTTATATATTTTAGCTCATCTAAAGTTAAAAAAAAGATGGTTCCATATTCTCAAATAAAACATAAGGTTCATTAAATTTCGTGATATAAACCCATTTACTGATTTGATTTACAACATTAAGAGTTCAATTACGGGTGCAATAATGCAAGCGAGAAAGGTTGTGGATACATCTATTCATAACTATTAAGAGCAAAAATTTTTAACCGAATTCATACTTTTTATTCAGCTTTTACCGTAAAGTCCCTTAAGGTATTAAAACAATATTTTAAATATTTAAGAACTCAATTTAGAAGTCATACTTCAACTTGAACAGTATAATCATTTCGATAATTAATCTATATTTTAGAAAAGTTTTAAATTCTTTCCAAATATCTCTATTTTGAATAATATGAGTTATCAAGGAGAACATATTATACTTTCCCAGAATTCAAAATTCATACTTAATTTAATTCGAGTTTTAGCATCACAAATGGTTGTAATTGGCCATGGAATAAGTTTTTTTGGGATCGCACCTTATCTCCAACCTCCTTATATGCCATATATGCAAAACATCGCAGTTGTTATATTCTTTCTACTGAGTGGTTTCTTAATTGGCAACTCAGTGTATCAAAAAAGGAATACAAAAGAATATTTTTTAAAAGATTTTTGTTTTGATCGCTCAGTTAGGATCTATACAACATTCCTACCAATGTTATTTGTAATTGTTTTTCTTGATTTATTAATTATATATTATTTTAAAGACATATCATATCAAAGTGCTTTCAGCATCGATGTATTTATTACGAATATATTAATGTTACAAGATTCGATACCAATCACTTCTGATTCTTCTAATTTATTCCTTTTCGGAAATACAAGTTTTGGTTCTGCAAGACCTTTATGGACTATTCCTGTAGAATGGTGGACTTATCTTTTATTTGGACTTTTAATACTCCAAACGGGAAGAGAACGAAATTTTCAGAGACCAAATCTTAAGAAAAAAGTTATATTTTTCTTATTAATTATTTTAAGTTATTTTTTTTTGGTAGTAATAACATTAGGAGCAAGAAGTTATATCAAAATTCTTCTAATAATTACTTGGATTATTGGATTTTTTATAATGTTATTAGTAAATATAAAAAATAAACACCAGAGTTATTCATTTCTGTTTCCATTAGTATTATTATTGGTTGTGAGTAGTTTTTATTTTTTCATTTCACACAATATAACTGCTTTAATTTTATTAGGCTTAGTAGATATAATCGGGATAATTTTATTCTATATATATTTTTACTCGGAATCTAAATTCAGTAAAAAATTGAATCAGCTAGAATTAAAAATTAAGAATTTGATGAGTATTATAATTGAGAAACTTACAAGAAGGAAAGAAGTTTCATTCATATTTGGGTTATTTTTCATTACTGGTGCAATTTATAGAGTTATTTCGACAAAAGTAGCGTATGAGACTATTTTTATTGTGTTATTATCAATATCACTCTACTTTTTTATTATTTTTTTTAATCAAGCAACTTTCAAAATTCCAAATTTTTTATTCAAGATTTTTCAATTTCTTGCATCCTACTCTTTTGTCTTATATATTATTCATTATTCCCTTCTTATAATTTTCTTGAATCTTAGTAAAACAAGCAATTTATCTTCAGTTCTTATATTCTTTCTAGCTTTTTTTTCAATTAATATTATTTCCATATTACTTGCATTAATTACTGAAAGGAAAACAGATGTATTCAAAAAAAAAATTAAATTGATTTTGAAATTAGAATCATCTTATCCTAAAAATCCATAAATTGTAATCCTAATTTTTTATTAAAATCAGTTTTTTTCTTATTATTGTTTCTCAGTTGATCTTGTTAAATCTGTCACGTTGCTTTTAGTGAAAAATCCATCAAAATCACCATAACGATGAATATATTCGTTAACAATTAGTGTGTGAGGAGATTGCACTGAAAATGTTTGTTTTAGACCTTCATTTTCCGAACCTATTAATTGAATCAGAAAATCCATCCCATTTTCTTTTAAACCTTCAAATGTATCCTCAATTTTATTTGTGTGAAAAGCCATATGATGAACTCTAGTGCCATAATTATAAGTAAATCTTTCGGTAGGACCGGATTCTTTTGAATTTTTGTAATTAGTTATTCCAGATGTAAATACCATTGCGAAATCTTTAGCAGATAACCGCGCTACATTAGTAATTGAATTTAAATTCTTTACATAAATTGCAAAATTGAAATCATAATTGGTTAATTTCATAAATTCTAAAATGGCGGCGTCTCGATCTTGTGCTTTAACTCTAGTAGCGGTGTGATCTAATTCTTTGATATTTCTAAGATAATCAAAGTCAGGTTTTTTGATATCTCTTGAAAAAGAATTGAATTCATCAGGATGGTAATCTCCTTTATTCTTATGCCACTGAATAAAACCATATGAAGTTCCAATATATTTCGAGGGTTCTGTTTGAATAAATGAGAAATTATCTGTATCAACAATATTGGTTAAAAATTTTACATCTTGCTCTTTTTGAATCTCTACATATTTAGATAAATTTGAAACTTCAAAAACAAATGATTCTAGACGAGTATTTGGTAATTTTTTTGCTTTGGGTCTGATATTATATGAATGAAAAGGATTTTTTTCTTTTTTTCGAGATTTTATCAATATATCTGCTGAGTTACTTGCTTTTAAAACCGTTGTATTAAAATTACTATCTTGAAAAGAATGTCCATAGTTAAATCCTGTGTTTTTTAATAATTCTTTAACGGCTAAATCTTGTTGCTCTGGTTCTGTGTTTATTATGACACAATTTAGCCCTTTTACTAACCCTTGCAGCCCAATATCCTTTCTAAATTGTTTAATTTTTGGGACTTGTTCTTGAAGATAATCATCACTATTTGAAAATTCATAGAATTGATTGGATTTGTCCTCACATTTGGGACATTTACCGTCTTTGCTAGATTCATAAACTTTATGACAGTTACCACAAATTAATTTAGCCATTTTATCACCTGAAAAATAATATTAGATTTTCTAATTATGATGAAATAACAATATGAACTATTAAAATTTCATTTTTTTAAATTAAAAGAAAATTTGGGAGAGTTCTTATTAAATTTTCTTTAGAATCTCTCGGTATTTTAAAAACCTATAGAGAAATGTTCCAAATATTAGAATTGAAAATAGGATAATGCCCCATGAAAAAATTGCAAATTCACTTGTTCCTAAGAAATAACTAAGAATACTTAAAATAACCAAATAAAATAAGCGCTCAGAGCGCGCAAATAATCCAATATTTGTATCAAATTTATTTTCTCCCTTGGATATTTCTACTTCAACTTTGGCTCTAACATAACTAATTAATAATGAAAAGATTAAGCAGAACCAGATAAGAAATATATCCAATTTTGGAACAATTCCTAATAATTCAGAAGATTTCCATACTATCGATAAGTATATTATTCCTTCTGATATCCTATCCATAGAAGAATCAAAAAAAGCACCAAATTTTGAATTTTTATTAGTTAATCTAGCAATAGCACCATCAATACCATCCATAATTCCTGTAATAAAAATAAACACTCCGAAAATTAGCAGATTATTTAAAAAAATTAATGATAAAGAGCTTAGAATGGAGAAAAATAACATAATCAAAGTAGCGTTATTAGGAGTTATTCTTAATTTAATAAAACCCTTGGCGAGAAATTTAATTAAGGGTGCAAATATGGGGCGAAGTCTAAATTTTGAAGTCATTTTGCCTTACTTCATTTATTTCTTTTTTATCTTTTTAGATTCTGATTTTTCTTCTTCATCTGTTAGTAAAAATTTACCTTTGATTTTACTTAATTCCTTTTTATCTTCAGATATTTTTTCAACAGCAAAACTGACTTCATTCCCATCTTCCACAGCAATTTTGAGAAAATTAATTAGCCCAAGGTGCTTAGATGGGGGTACTTTATATTTCAAAAGAACTTTTTTCCCATTTTTTGTTGTTGTCTCAAAAACTAGTCGGAATTTCATGGCGAATCCTATAAGGAAGATAATTATATAATGGCAATTGTATAAATAATTAATAAGTTTTGGTTTTGTTATTGAAAAAGAAGCAATTGAGGAGTTTGAATTGGTAACGATTATCTTTAAATTTATGAATGCAACATGGATTGAAGCAGAATATTTGACTGAAAAAGATATGGGGTTGTTGATTGATAAAGATGAAAAGATAATGTATGTTTGGGATGGTAAATATGTTACATCAAAAACTTCTATGGAAGCAAAAGAAGTTTTATCAAGAAAAAAGGCAGAATATCCCTTTTATAAAGTCCGATCTGTAAGAAAAGAGATGCCAAAACATATAAAGGAGATATTAGATACAATAATCAGCAAATCTGAGGAAGAGGAATTAAGTAAATTTATAAAAAGATCAAAAATTGATTTTTTCCAAAAGATTTTAGCACTATTAACGTTGTTATTGCTTTTATTTGTTGTAATTCGGTTATCTCTCGCTTTAAATTTTAACGAATTTAACATTTCAGCACAGATTGATAATTTGTTTTCTTCTGATTCTATTTATTCCCGATTCATGCAAAATAATTTGATTCTAAGTATATTATCACTAGTATTATTAGTATCTCTCCAATTTTTATATTTTCTCACAAAATCGGTTGTGAATATAATTTTTACAAGTACGTCAATAATTCTTCTAATATATCATATTATTTGGACTTGGAATTTTCAAGGGTCAATTATAATTCTTGGAATAGCGAGTTTAATAATAATTCCGACATTATTCTTGCATTCTAAAAAATAAAAACAAACATTTAAAGAAATAAAACAAATATTTATCATAATATCATTAATTGGTCCAGAAAATGCTACTATTTATCTATTTCAATCCAATAATCGGTCCCGACATTTTATACAGTGTCCCCCAACATATTGAGGAAATAATATCCGAAGAAGATATTGCTCAAATCAAGAG
The DNA here is from genome assembly GCA_030613185.1 of Promethearchaeum sp. GTDB lineage: Archaea > Asgardarchaeota > Lokiarchaeia > Sigyniarchaeales > Promethearchaeaceae > Promethearchaeum. The sequence continues at coordinate 8,929 of JAUWMK010000082.1, read as the reverse complement.
ATTAATGGATGCTGCAACACCAGGATTCTTTACACATGCATTTTCTGCCGAATTAAATACAGCCAATTATTTTTTTATGCTTCCTTCTGCATGGGCGCGTGGAAAACAAGAAATGGCAATGATAACAAAGATTATTGAAGAAGAGTCCCCAAATTTATCATCCTATGAAAGAGAATTCCAGAAATTTATCCAAATCATAAAAGAAAGGAAAATGATTTATAAAGCACTGTATATCAATAATCCTCCTTTAAATTATGAAACGGAAATAAATGAGGAATTTAATTTTCTAACAAAAAACATCGTGGATCTATCAGAATTTTTTGAAATAACTCAAGCCCAAACACATGGAATCATCGTTCCTTTTAAAGAACTGCGCAAAAAAAAATCTCTTATTTTACCATCAAATATTCTAAGGGAATTGGAAGCATTTCTTGAAAAAAGGAAAAATTTCTTTGTAGTTTTTCAAAAACGTAAAGAAAATTTTAAAATCGATATAATGCCCTATGAAAAGAAACATGTCCTGAAAATTTCAGTTATCTTTAATGGATCTCTTTCTCCAGACACTTTAAAAAGAATCAGTACCGTTTTCCAAGAAATGAACCTTCCTTTTCTTTATACATCAGGGATTTGTCAACGAGGGGGGCAATGTATTTATGAAGGATATTTTAATCCCTTAGATAAAACGGATTTTGAAGATACTAAAGCCAAATTAAAAGAAATTAACAATGTAGAAGAAATAAAGATTATTCATATTGGTTTAACTTGAAAAACTATATTTTTTAACTCAATAATTTTGGAATTTCCTATCTGAAAGGATTGTTCACAATTAACATAATCATAAAAGTTCCATAATCAATTAAAATTGCCAGTAATAGCCCCCTTTCAAATTTAACGATTTTGACTGTAGAAATAACCTTTGCGAGCAAAATCATAGACCAAACTTGGAATAATAGTAATAAAATATCAAGAAATAACGGATCAATAGTAGGAATTATTAAATTCAAAATGGAATAAATTCCCAGATATATAAGTATTGGTAGATATGGAATTGAAAGCATATTAAGAAATTTTTTCCAGTTATTATGGTTATTAAAGATAATATAACTCAAAATCTCAGTTGTGCAGATAAGAATGAAATAACTGATAAAAATTGTAAGTGAATCTATAATAAAGTTGTAAAAAAATAGTTCTCCAACTTGATTCTCTCGAATAAAGAACAAAAATATTTGTAAATTATTTATTCCGCTTAACACACCAATTATCAACAAAATTCCAAATGAAATGAATATGTTTTTTTTCTTCTCAGTAGCAAAATACTCAAATAATTTTTTTAATAAGAAAAAATCATATAACCCATTTTCTTGATTGAACTCGGATCTCTCATCTTTTTGGGACACAATTTCTATTGATTCAAGATTATTAGCTAATATTTGAAAGGCATGCTCCCCTAAATGAGTTAAATGATATTTTTTTTTCTTATCTTGAATAATTAATTCTTTCATCACATCTAAATGATGATATATTGTTCCTGTGCTTGATTGGATTTGTTTTTTGAATACAGAGAAGCTTGAAAAACCGTTATCACCGATGATTTTTAATATTTTTCTTCTAATTTCATGACCCAAAGCAACATAAAATTGATCTTCTGTAATATCTAGTTGATCTTCGCTAATTTTTTTCTTAAATTTACTCGAATTTGAATTTGAATTTGGTTTCTTAGCTTTTTTTCCATCCATCAACTTTTATACACCTAAATATTTCATATTAAATTTAAGAATTTTCAGCGCTTGCACCAATTTGAAATAAAATTCCAAAGAGCAAACACAGTAGTGCAGAAACTATCATATAAATCCCCAAATACTTCCAAAGATACGCGCCTTGATTTGAGAATACTTCAAGTAAAAAGTAAAATAATAAATTTAAAATAATTACCAATAAGACATACCAAAACTTATATGTTTTTCGCCTAAATAGAACAATATTTAAAGCAGATATAAGTATCCCTATACCTCCCACGAGTGGAATTATGTAGATTAAATGATTTGTTAAGTCATCTAAACGAAATAATTGAAACACACTAAATTCATTTGTCCAAAGAACAAACTCGGATATTATACATAAAATTCCGCTGATATACAAAAAAATTAACCCTAAAAACTGTTTTTTTTTTTTTCCATCAGTATTCATTGTCAAAAATAATGTGTCTCCCAATACTCTTATAATCATTTATTTTTTATTGAAAGTTTTAAGTCAAACGAGAAGCATTAATAATATGAAAAATGAAATAATATTCAGATTAAATTATTAACACCTCCAGAGGAGATCTCAATTAATCAAAGTGATAAAAAACAATATAAATTCAAAATACCTCTTTTCGGCTCCCAAAACGTTGGAAAAACCAGCCTCATCCTTAGATTCATCAAAAAAACATTCTCCACGGACCTAAAACAAACTATCGGAACAAATTTCCTTATCAAAGATATAGAAATGGAAAACGTCCACTTAAGATTACTTCTTTGGGATATCGGAGGACAGGCGCAATTTAGCAGCATGAGAAACATTTACTTCAAAGGAAGTCAAGGTGCAATAGGTGTTTATGACATTACTAAACCCGAATCCTTATTGCGGTTACCTGGTTGGATCAGCTCATTGAAGAAAGCAACAGGCAACATCCCACTGGTAATTATAGGGAATAAAAAAGATCTTGAGGAACAAAGACGGGTATCCTATGAAGATGCAGATGATTTAGCAGAACGTTTAGATGCAACCCATATTGAGACATCTGCAAAAGAGGGTTTAAATGTTGAAGATATGTTTATGAAAATAGCCAAGCGTTGTTATGAGAACGCTCTAAAAATCGAAAATAATGAAATATAAATATATGAATTGTTAATTGAAAAATTTCATTGATGCAATGAAGAAATAGCATCTTTATAGTTGTTGCTTTTAAATATATAAGATCCAGCAACAACAACATCAACACCACAATTTTTTACTTCCAAAATATTACTATCATTTATTCCACCGTCAATTTCAATAAGATAGTGATAATTTTCAGTATTAGTTTCTCTCCAATGTTTTAATTTTTTGACTTTTTCTAACATTTCAGGCATGAATTTTTGACCACCCCAACCAGGTTCTACAGACATAATCAGAATAAGATCGATTTTACCTAAGAGATTTTTAATTGATTCGATAGGAGTGTTCGGTTTAATAGAAATCCCTATTTTTTTGCCTGATTTTTGAATAATTTTAATAATTTCATCGATTTTTTGGGTTGCTTCATAGTGAATAGTGATTAAATCAGCCCCAGCGTCAAGAAAATTCTGTAGTAATTTTTCAGGTTTAGAAATCATTAGATGTACATCAAAAAATAAGGATGATAATGGACGAATATTTTTTATTATTGGCGGCCCAAAAGTGAGATTTGGAACAAAATGACCATCCATTACATCTAGATGAAGCCAATCCGCACCACTATTTTCAACCGCTTTAATTTCATCACCAAGTCGGCTAAAATCTGCAGATAAAATCGATGGAGCAACTTTCATTTTCTACTTTAGATAACCTTTGAAAACAAATATAATTTAACAAAAATTTTTTGTTAGTAGAAAATTATTAATCTCGTGAATTGAGAAAAATGCAAATCAATAATGAATTGGATGAAATTTTTAAATCTTTACGAGAACAACTGGATGGTATGGATCAAATCCGAGAAGGAATTCTACCTTTACAGAGAAAATCTGTAAGATTATGTAGTGAAATAATAAAACACGTTCACCGTAAAGAGTTTTCATTAATCCCATCAAAAACTAGTAAAATCCAAGAATATCTAAGAAGCTTACAAAAAACAATAAAAGATATGCCTATAGGATTTTCTAAGGATTATCTACAAATAGTAAAGCAAGAACTTGGAGAAGCAATGATCTTATATTATTTAATAACTCAAAATCGATTTCCTAGTCCAGAAGAATGCGGGATAGGATTAATTGATTATGCGTATTCTTTAACGGATGTGGTAGGGGAATTACGCAGATATGTATTAAATTGTATAAGAAAGGAAGATTTGGACAATGGATTAAAAGGATTAGAGTATATGGATGAAATTTATTCCTATTTATTTACCCTTGATTATCCAAATGGATTAATTCCTGGTTTGAGAAAAAAAATTGATATGGCGCGTAATATTTTAGCTAAAACCGAGGGAGATATCACGGTTTCCATCAATATTTTAAAGTTAAATTCAAATTTATTAAAGGAAAAGAAATAATTGTGATGTCTACGATTTCAAAAATACTAATAACTGGTGGTTTAGGTTTTATTGGTCATCATCTTGCAATAAAATTATCCAAAAAAGGCCATAAAATCGCAGTTTTAGATAATCTATCAAGACCGAACATAATTATAAATAAATCTTCAGAAACAAAAAAAAAAAACTACAATTGGGAATATTTAGATGAATTCTATCCGAATATTGAAAAAAAAATCTTTGATATTCGAGACAAGGAAAAAGTTGCAAATTTAATTCAAGATTTCAAACCAGAAATCATAATTCATTCGGCTGGGCAAACTTCTGCCGTAGATTCAATAGAGAATCCAAGTTTTGATTTTGAAAATAATATGATCGGATTATTTAATGTATTAAATTCTGCTAAAGAATGTCATTTTATAACAGATTTTTTATATATTTCAACAAACAAGGTTTATGGAAATAATGAAAATGATATCTCTTTAGTTGAGGGAAAAACCCGTTATATACCAGAAAATAAAAATTTTAAAGGATTTTCCGAAACTTCATCAATTGATCATTCGATCCACACACCATATGGTATCTCTAAATTAGCAGGAGATTTATATGTTCAAGAATTTGGAAAGATTTATGACATGAAAAATACTGTTTTCCGCCTTTCTTGTATTTATGGAGATCAACAATTTGGGATCCATGGTCAAGGATTTATATCTTACATGTTTCTAAACGCAAGTAGTGGAAAACAGATTCAAATTTATGGAAATGGAAAACAAGTTAGAGACATATTATATATTGACGATTTATCTGATTTAATTGAACGATACCTATCAAAAACTTCAAGCTTAAAACCAAAAATCTTTAATCAAAAATCAAGAGTTTATAATATAGGAGGAGGAATTAATAATACAATTTCACTCCTTGAATTAGTTGGAAGATTTGAATCTATTTTAGGAAAAAAACTTAAATTAGAATTTTCAAATTGGCGTTTAGGGGATCAGAAATTATACATTTCAGATATCACCAAGATTTACTCTGATATTGGATGGGAACCAAAAATCACTCCAGAACTTGGCATTGAGAAATTAACAAAATGGATAGAAACAAATAAGAACCTTTTTTTTAATTAAAAACATGAAAAGAGAATATTTACATGAGAGTATTGGTAACAGGTTGTTTTGATATAATCCACCCCGGACACATTCATCTACTAAAAGAAGCTGCAAAATTAGGAGATGTTTTTGTAATTGTAGCGCGTGATTCAACTATTGAACGATATAAAAAAGAGAAACCAATCATTCCCGAACAACAAAGACTAGAAGTAATCAAATCTATAAAATTTGTTTCTGACGCGGTATTGGGAAGTGAAGGAAACGGAAATCAAGGTTATTTGCAATTTGCTTTGACATTAAAACCAGATATTATATTTCTTGGACCTAATCAACGAACCAGTATAGATTATTTGAAAAAAGGTTTGGAAGATTATAATTCTGAGCATGTGCAAGTAAAAAGATTAGATAAAATTTATGATAAATTCGATTTAAATAGTTCATCTGCAATAAAGGATAAAATAGAAAATCAATCCAAAAATAAAAGAACTTAAGTTAGAATACGAAAAGATCTGATAAGGAATAAAATGGATGACTCTTAATGACTAGCATAACAGAACCTACAACCCAAGAACCAGAGAAAAATTTCTATTATAACTATCCGTTAGAAGAAATTTATAATAAATTTTCAGTTGATCCTAAAAATGGATTAAGTTCAGAGCAAGCTTTTAAATCTTTAGAACTAAATGGTCCAAATGAATTAAAAAAAGTAAAAAAATCATTAATAAAGGTCATTTTAGCTCCAATAATTAATTTACTTATAATAATTTATCTCATTAGCGCAGTAGCAATGTGGGCATTAGGAGAAGTGACAAGAACTGTTCCAACTTTTATTATTGTTGGATTTAATTGTATTGTTGCTATTGTCCAACAGCTTCGAGCCGAAAAACAATTAGAAGCATTAAAAAAGTTAAGTGAAGCTTCCGCAACTGTAATTCGGGACGGAAATGAAATTGTTTTACCAACAAATGAAGTTGGCGTTGGAGATATAATTAAAGTAAAAACGGGTGATAAAATTCCGTCCGATTGTAGAATAATCGAGTGTAGTAATTTATCGATAGATGAATCCAGTTTAACAGGAGAATCAGAACCAGTAAAAAAGATAAATTCAGGGAATCAAAATCTTGAAGAAGAACTTCCTTTACAAGATCAAAAGAACATGATGTTTTTTGGAACTTTCGTTGCTATGGGACAATGTATTGCAATTGTAGTACACACTGGAGTCAATACAGAAATCGGTAAAATTTCCACGATGCTTGAAGAGAGTAACACTGGAGAAATCCCATTACGAAATAAAATGAATAATGTTGCGAAATATTTAGGAATCGGTGTCCTAATCTTATTGATTTTCTCGATTATTTGGAAATCTTTTATATTATCCAGACTTGATATTTTAAACTTGGAGAGTTTTCGTGAAGCTATGATCCTTTCAATAGATTTAGGTATGAAAGTAATGCCAATAAACTTACCTCTATTAACAACCATTGTTTTATTAACAGGGGTTTTAGTTATGGCACAAAAGGGAGTAATTGTTCGAGAATTATCCAGAACTGAAAGTTTAGGCAGAGTTTCGGTTGTGTGTTCAGATAAAACCGGAACTTTAACAAAAAATGAAATGACGATCACAAAAATTTGGACAGTTTCTAAAGAGTATGAAGTCTCCGGTTACGGGTATGATCCTGAAGGAATTGTCCACTTTTCATGGAATAAAGTAAACCCTGTTGAAAGTATTGAATTAGATATGTTAGTTTATTCAGGATATTTAAACAATAATTGTGTGCTAAACAAACAAGTTGTGGAAATTCTTGGAAAAAGAAAGACGAAAACAACATGGTCGATTATTGGTCTACCTACTGAAGCCTCTTTGAAAGTATTGGGTAAAAAATACAATCTTGATATTGATGATAAAACAAAAGATTATGAATTTATTCATGAATTTAGTTTTGATTCATCTATAAAAAGAATGAGCAAGTTATACAAAAAGAACGGAAAAAATATCCTACTTACAAAAGGTGCAACCGAATGGATCCTACCTCTATGTTCACAATATCAACTGGATGGTAAAATTTTACCCATAGATGATGAAATTAGAACTAATATCTTAGAAAATATGAATTTATATGCCAGTCAAGGATATAGGATTTTGACTATTACCAATCGAGAGATTAATGAAGATCATCTCGTGCATGATCTTGATAGTGACAACGCTAGAGAGACATATGAATCCAATCTTGTGTTTGTAGGATTTGTTGTGATATTGGATCCACCACGTGATGATGTTTTCCAAGCAATTACGGATTGTAAAAAAGCCGGAATTAGCGTTATAATGATCACAGGTGATAGTATCTCTACAGGAAAAGCAATAGCAGAAAAATTAGATATTTATAATGAACGAAACAATCTTGCAATTGAAGGATATCAACTGGAAAATATTTCTGACAAAGATTTCCCTCGAGTAACAGTTTACGGAAGAGTTTCTCCTGAGCATAAACAAATCATTATTCAACGTTATCAGGAAATGGGTAAAGTCGTTTCAATGAGCGGAGATGGAGTAAATGATGCATTGGCACTATCGATGGCTGATTGCGGTTTAGCAATGGGGATCCAAGGAACTGAAGTTGCTAAAGAAGCCGCAGATATGGTTATTACTGACGATTCTTTTAGCACAATCATAACTGGTATCAGAGAAGGAAGAAGTTTATTTATGAAGATTAGAACGATTATATATTTCTTCGTTTGCGTATCGGTAATGGAAGCGATAATTCTATTTTCCAGCACATTGAATGTTAATGATCCATTTTTCGAGATGTGGGATTATGGACAGTTAAATATTTTATATGTTACCGCTCATATGTTTCCATCTTTAGGTTTTACATTTGGAAATATTTCAAAAACTATAATGGATGAGAAACCAAGAGATTCAGCGGAAATAATTACAAAAAACATATTAAAAATTATGCTAATTCAGATGATATTAATGGGATTGGCAATAATAATTGTATATTATTTATGTTTAAGTGAAACCATCGGGTTAAGCACTTTCAATTTATCAGGAATTGGATTCAATGGCTCTGAAAATGAAGTTTCACTTTTTCAAATAAAAGCGAGAACAATGGGATTTGTAATTCTTTTTATTTTGGAATCTATAATATTGCCATTACAAATCCGACGTATCAATCACTCACTAAAAGATTCTCTACATGATATTGATTATCTTAAAGAATTCTTATTCTATATTCCATCACTACTAATTTTAATAATCGGAATTTACAGTCTTAGTATCCAAGAGTTTATTGGACGAACAATTGGAGATATGTTTAATTTTAATTTTATGTACTTAGATTTCTGGGATTGGCTTATATGTTTAGTAGCTTGTCTACCAGCTCTATTTGGCTTCGAGTATATTCGAAAAATAGCAAGAAAAAGGCATATAGTTTTTTGATATTTTTTTCAGTTTTTTTTCATTAATCTTCAAAATAATCTAGTGTCAAAATCAACACATAATTGTAGTATTAACCAATAAATTCAAAACTTGGTCTTCATTTCACTATATATGTTCGACTCTCCTGAATAT
>JAUWMK010000230.1 GCA_030613185.1 Promethearchaeum sp. | reverse complement strand
ACTAGAAGCATCAATTATGAAAATGTTACGTAGCTTGGATAAAGCAAAAAATGCAGCCGAAAAGGCTAATTCCCGGGCGAATATCGCATCAATTAAAGCAGGAGCTGCAGAATCAAAAGAGAAGGGCAAGAAAGTCCGTATTAACTTTACCTTACCAGAGGATATGAAACAATCTTGGAAAGGATTAGCAGATGACCTCAATATCTCGATCTCTCAAATGATAAGGACCGCAATGGATACGTTTGAGAAAAATATTGATAATATTGGCGATTTGGGAGATCTTGGCGACATTCATGTTGAAAGAAGAAAGAAAAAGAAGGGAAATTTTAGTGACATCGAGACACGAATTGAAAAATGGGGAGATAAACTAGAAAAAAAATTTGAAGAAAAATTTGAAAAATCTGGACAAGCTGGTATTCAATTTACTAAAGAAAACCAAGAAAAATTGAAGAAGAGAATTACTGGCTTTATAAAAATCAATCAAAATATTCCCGTTGATAAATTTGCTCAAATATTAAATTGCACTATTACCGATGCAGAAAATTTGATTTACGAAATAGCCGCAGAAGGTATTGAAGGATTTATGGAGAAAGGTGTGTTCCGCTTTGAAAATCCAACAGATGAAGTAATTTCAGAAATTTTTAAAATTTTAGAACGAGAGGAATGATAGTATAGTTCATATTTTTCCTTTGAATTTTTTTATTTTTTTGATTTATTTTCCTAAATTTAACCATAATATAACTCTTTATCCCTCTCCTTCATGTGAACCTTTACAACTACTCTATAGATATTATTTTGATTCGGGAATCACTTGCTTACTTGATCTGATCTTGAGAATCAAAACGAGAATGATCCCGTTTAAGAGAAACACCATTCCGAATATCCAATAAGAATGAAGATGTTGATAGGCAAATCCAGCAAAAGGTTGAGTTAAGACAATAATTAGAATCTGTAAATTTAGTTGGGCTGTAATAATTTTACCTTGCTTCTCACTGGGCACCCTTTTTTGTAAAATAGCTTGCATCACAATCCATGAGAGGCTATCATTTAAGAACTTTAAGGCAATGGCAAGGAACACAAAAGTGAAGAAAATACCAGGAATATTGATGTTGAGAACGGTTTCGAGATTTTGCTCTGCTTGAAGGGATAACCAGCAGGGATATTTCATGGAGAGTAAAAATAAAAGTAAAGTAACAGGAATTAAACAATACACCCAAAAAGCTACAAATTTATCGTTTTAATATCTACCATTCTTCCCACAATAACCCCCAAAATCAAGCTTAAGATGGTGATAGCAATAAAAATGTAATTGAAATCCAAGAGATCGACACCAAGATAATCCAAACTATAATAATTTACGATATAGTTATAAAAACTATCCGAAAGGGAATCGAGAACAACGATAATTAAATATGCTGGAAGTAACACAAAGTTGAGTTTTAACCCAGTTATATTGTCCCTCAGTACTTCTCGAAAGGAAGGTAACTTGGATTTGTAGTTTTCCTTGTCTTTGTCAGTATCCGATCTAAGTGTGAAAAATTGAAACACAGCACAAATGAAACTAACAATTGCCGCACTTATATATAGAATTCGCATGGTGGTTAGAAATCCATAACGAATGCTTAAAATATTGATGATAAATAAAACTCCAATTCCTAGAATATTGCCGATCTTGAATAAACTAAATCCTAATCCTGATTGGGCTTTAGGGATATTGTCATTGATATAAGAATGTTGACCGACCATAAACAGATTAGTAAGCCCAAAATAACTCAAAATTACACATGCAAACCAATATTCTGTGATTAAGGCATAAGCAAACACCCCAACACTGCTTGTTAAATAGGAAAGAATGAATAATTTGCGGCGAGAATAATTATCGGCTAAAAACCCTCCAAAGAATGAAGTTAGAAAATTAATGGAAAACATAATACTCCATAGAATTCCGATTTTTGTGTAAGAGAATCCGAGTTCCCGTAAGAATAAATCGTCATACTTGTTTAAAATATCAAAACTGAGAGTTAAAATGTGGGTGAGTAAAATCACAACATATACTTTTGAATGCAGAAGTCCGACTATTCCAAGGGGTTTTTTTTTTTTTTGATATATTTTCCTAAATTTAACCATAATATTTCTTAATCTTCTCCAATTTGAATAGATGTCAATATAGAATAGTTAAAATTAAAAAAAAGGGGGGGGAAAATTAAGAATTAATCTGAAAATCCAAGGAATTCTAAAATTTGTTTTAGTTTTTCTTTATTTTCGGGATCTTCAAGATTGTATTTTAATTTTTTCCTAAGAAAGACAATTTCCCCTGCTTTTTGCTCTATCGCTAGGATTAAAGTTTTCCAATTGTTAAAATCATTCATGAGTGATGTAATAAATTCATCATCAGCGAAATTATTATAAGGTCTGTCTTCTTTTCCTGATTTTCTGCCTTTTTTGGCTTTTTTCTTACCCGGTTTTTGAGTAGACTTGTTTATACGGCTATTAGCATTATTAATGATCCTCTTTAAAACCAATTGGTCTTGCAGGATTTTTCTTATTGTTTCTTCAAGGATTTCTTCATAAGAATTGATATCATTGGGAAATAAGTCTTTTTGCATTAAAATATCCCGCAATATATTATATGTTCTTTCTAAATTTTCCAAAAATGGCGATATTTCGTTTTTAAAATGATCACGCTCATTATCAAGGTCAGCATCACCTAAAATTGAATCTGATTGAAATTTATGACTCTCTGGATCATAAACTCCTGATAAAACCTTTTGTTCAATTAATGAAATTAATATTTTTTCAAGAAATATAAGACCCTCTTCACTCAAAGTTATTTCTTCGATGATTGAGTTGAGATCAATATAACTTTTGGCTTTTATCATTCGTTCTTGAATTCCTCTTTCAGTTAGGAAGTTTTCATTATCCTTAATCCATATCCCGTTTATTTCATTAGTTTTAAGTAAATTATCCACTATGTTTATCAGGATTTGAGAAGCGCATTTATATTTTGAAACCAGACTATTAATTTTAATAATATCATTGTTGAGAACGATTTCCTTTATTGATTTAGATAGTTTATCTTGTTCTTCATCAATTCTTTTCTTTGAAAATATAATTTTATCATGAATAACTAAATAACCATCGGGTTTCTCTAAAGAATCGATAAATTTTAAGAATTCTTTATAATCCATTTGCAAATCTCGCAGAAGTGGATTAATTAAAAATTCATCTTTCTCAGAAAGCATTTTTCCAATTTTATTTAGTTTTTCATCAACTTTTTGGGAAATTTCATCCTTCTCAATTTGTAGTTCGTCAGCTAAGGAATTAATTAATTCTTCTCTTTTATCAGCGTCTAATTCATTTTGAATTGAAGAAATTCGCCTTTTAACATATTTTGAGAAATAAAAATTCTTTTCTTCTTTATTCCAGAACCCATTTTTATGCTCAAACATTTTTTTTGTTATGTTTAGTAATATTGAGGGATGAATTCCTAGATTTTCTGCTCTTTCTTCAACATTACATTCACCAATTTGCTCACAAATGCTTAATTCTTGCTGGATATTTGTTGTTCCTAAATGAGTTAACCAAGAATGTTTATAGTGATATTTTGTAAATATTTTAGTTCTACAGTATTCCTCTAATTTATAGAAATTTTCTGAAGAAAATTGTGATTTGTAGGAGTGAAGATCAATTATATTTGTTTGATAACTTTCTTTTTCAATTTGTTTAGTGAGTGCTGAGAAAGTATGGTATTTTGATTTCTCTAAATTATATATTCCAAGAATTCCTTGATTTTCAATTTCATTGATTAATTCATGGATTGTCTCCTTATCTATTGATTTTGAATAATTTAAAATATCTATAGTCCCATTTTGTTGTAAACGCTGAAGAAATTCTTTCTTAAGGTAAATCCAATCATAATAGTAGTTTTTAGTAAAATATCCCTTTATGATGCGCTTCTCAAGTAATCCTTTTATTAAAATCATAACTACTGCATTATTTTTTATGCCTAAATCGTTAAATATTCTTACAATCTCCTCCAATTTTATCTTACGCTGTGAAAGAAATGTGATTATCTTATCTTTTTCCAATTCAAGCAATTTTTTATGATTTTTATCAATAAATATGAGAGTATAAATGGTATTTTCATCAATCTGGCTTAAAAGATAATTTTCAACATCTTCCAAAGTTAAATTTTCCTGTTCAGATATCATATTTATATCAGTTAATCGAATCAAAGTTGGGCGGTTATCAATTTCTCTTAATATTTGGTTTTTAGACCAATTGGATTGAACTCGTTTTTTAAGTGATTGGATTTCATTTTCAATTAAATTAAGTAGGACATCACTTGTTTCTGCAGATTTATTGTTTTCATAGAGGTCTCTCAATTGTTGAATATGTTTTATAAGTATATTCATGGACATTTTCGGCTGTAATCTTAAAAGGATTTTTTGAGTAGTTTTTAGAACTTCTGAATTTGATTCATCTTCTAAGATTTTGATAAAAATATTTAATTTCAATAATAATTGAGTATCAAATGAATCAGGAAATTGCTCCAAAAAGAAACAAATATTTTGACGAGTTTCAGATTTCGAATTGAGTAGCAAATCAATGAAATCATTTAAAATCGTCATATCAGAGAAATCTTCTTGTGATAAAAAATGCAGTAGGCATGAACCGTATATAATTACAGCATTAATCTTTTCTTTTGTTTTATCTCCCTTTAAGAAAGAGTCGATAACTGAAAATATTGAATGGGAAAAAGATTCAGGCATCTCTTCTGCAATTAATGAAAGAATAAATAAAGCAATATTTGGTTCTCTCTTCAACCATTTAATAACCGTATTTATATGTGATTCAAATTTATTCCATTTCTCTTTTTCGTAATCTTCATTAATGTTTTTTATTAATTTAATTAATTTTTTATCCGTTAAATTTGGTATTTCAATAAACATGAGTTAGATCAACTTTTAGTAATCTTTTGATAGAAAAATATGGGATTTGCTCAAAATTTTATTGGTTCATCAATTGATAAAAAGTTAATCATAATTGATTTTGAAAATAAGAGATAATTTTTTATTCTAAAACGAAAAGAAAATCTGGACTTTTGTTTAGAGCGTGGATGAATCCCGTAAAAAAATCCATCAGTCTCCAATAATTCAATCAAATTTATAATTCGGAAAAATTTTGGGCAACATCTTTGGAATGTAGGTTATATCCGGAAGAATAAAATCAGGATTATGGTACTCCAGTTCTGCACGAACACTATGACCGCTAAGTACGCCAATTGATTTGATTTTTGCTCTCTTTGCTGCTTGAATATCTGTAATTAAATCTCCTACAAAAGCTACATTGTTTCTATCGATTCTTGGGAGATTATAATACTTTTTGATTTTAATCAATAATGCTAATAAAGGTCCGGGACTTGGTTTTACCCCATAAGTTTTACGTTCATCCCTAGAAATATACAACGGAAATAAATCATCTACATTTTTCAATTTAAACCATTTTGAAATTCGATCTCCATCTGAATTCGAAGCTGCTCCCAATATTATTCCTTTTGAATGCAAATTTCGGAGAGTTTTCTCGGTTCCTGGAAAGAAATCACTAAATTTCCAATCATATTTCGAAATTCTTTTACCCATTTTCGCAATATAAACCAATCTCCTAAATCTACTCGGAATCAAATCCTTAAAATTTTTTAACATAGTAGCTAATGATGGAATCGATCTCTTTTTAGCACCTGATTCAAACATGCGAATTATATCTACTGAAGTAGTTCGAGCAAGAATTTCATAATTCCAATTTACACGATCATGCATTGAGGCGAGTGCTGCAAGGAAGTGACCTCGAGAATCTAGTAACACGCCATCGACGTCAAATAACAAAATTGGAGGGTGGGTTGGCATTTTTCTTCCTAAGTTATAATTGATTTTTAGTATATATAATAATATATTTATAGATTTTTGAAAAAATATAATGTGGGTTTTTACTGGGAATTTTTAATCAAAGGAATTAATTCTTCTTCATACTTTTTTACTATTTCATCCGCATGTGCTTCAAGTTCATTTTCCCAATATGGATTTTTCAACTGCTTTTCTTCGATATACCAATTTTGGTCCCGTAAAACTACAGGAGGTTCCTCATCGGAGAAACCCCATTTTTCTTTAAATAATTCAAACCATTTTTCTGGTAAAGGATCACTAATTTTGGTACCTAAAAGTTCCGCCAAAAACATAGTCCATGATCTTGCAACAACTCCGATATTATAACCTCCTCCTCCTAACCCGAGAAATTTATTATTGCTATATTTTGGAACATTTTTGAGAATATCTTTAAAAATTATTTCATGACCTGTTGTTGAAAGCCCCAAATTCGTGATTGGATCTGAGAAATGAGTATCAACGCCTAATTGACAAACTAGATAATCTGGTCTATAAGCATCCATAACTGAAGGCAAAATTTTCTCAAATATATTTATATAGACCGAATCAATCGTTCCAGGTAACAACGGAACATTTAATGAATACCCTTCCCCTTCTCCTTTCCCATTTTCTTCCAAAGCTCCTGATCCTGGAAAAATTGTCCGCCCGTCTTGGTGAAAAGAAAGAGTTAACACATCAGATCTATCGTAGAAAATCCATTGCACTCCATCCCCATGGTGACAATCGACATCTAAATACATAATTTTTGTTCCTTTGGGAGATTTATCCAGAATGTGTTGAATGGCGACGGCTACATCATTGAGCAAACAAAATCCTGATGCCATTTCGGGCATTGCATGGTGCAGTCCGCCTGTGATGTTGAAACTCCTTGTGTTTTTTTCTTCTAAAATATAATCTGCTGCGGTCAGTGAAGCTCCGCAAACAGCCATGGCTGCGTCATACATTCCAGAGAAGATCGGGTTGTCTCCTGGTCCAAGGCCGAATTTAGGAAAAGCTTGATACGAATTACCTCCAATGTTGTTGAGTTCTTTTAATTTAGTTAAATAACTGGTTTTATGGATACGTAATACTTCTTCTTCCGTGGCGTTTCTCGGTGTAATCAACTTTAGATTTGAATTATCAAATAGATTATACGCTTTCATTAAATCATAGGTGAGTTCGATGCGCTTTGGCGTTAAAGGGTGGCCAGAACCAAAATTGTATTGAGAAAAGTTTTCGGTATGAATAAAACCAACTTCCATATAGAAAAAAATACTTTTGATGACTTAATTTTTTCGATAATTTTCAAATTGTAAAATTTGATTTCGTACTTAAATTGGAATTATAATGAAAAGTTTATTTCCGTATTCTGTATTTGCTTACACAATTTTAATGTTGCACTTCTAAATAAAAATAAGAATGTTTTTAGGTTAGAATCTCTTGATTTGTGCAATGGATACCGAGAAAATGGACTCAAATATTGCTTGGAATAAATTTGAAATCCCCAAAAAAATGGTTGAAAATTGGCAAAAAAATCATAATTCGTCAAAATAATCTATAGTAGTCACTCTGCCATTTC